>JBJEOX010000213.1:0-11540 GCA_051880935.1 Ruminococcus sp. | reverse complement strand
GTTGACAAATATAAAATACGATATATAATAATATTAACGGTTGTCTTCGGGGCGGAGTGAAATTCTCCACCGGCGGTTATAGTCCGCGAACAAGCAATGCTTGCCGAGTCTGTGAAATTCAGACACCGACGGTTAAAGTCCGGATACGAGAAGAATCAGCTTTTATTTCGCAGTTTTAATTGCGGAATATCTTGAGTTGTTTTATCGGAAAGCTTCGCAGATACTGCGGAGCTTTTTATTTTTTAACAGAGTGTTTCGAAACGGTAGGGCAAATTGCGTGTCGAGGCACTCGACTCCTCGACAGCCGACAAGAAGGAGGATTTTTATGGTAAACACAAAAGAAAAACAAACAAAGGCAGTTAAACCTGCCGAAAGCTCGTACAGAGTAAAGAAAATGGTAATTATGGCTCTGATAGCCGCAATGGCTTACGTTGTGGTATTCGTGTGCAGAATCCCGATTATTCCTGCCGCTCCGTACCTTGATCTGGAGTTCAAGAGCGCAGTTATCCTTATCGGTGCATACATTTTCGGACCGCTGTCGGGACTTATTATGTCGGCTGTAATCTGCCTTGTTGAAATGGTAACGTTCAGCACAACAGGACCTATCGGCTGTATTATGAACGTGCTTGCGACAATCTGCCTTGTATGCCCTGCCGCATTTGCATACAAGAAGAAAAAGACAACGTCGGGCGCAATTGTCGGAATCATCATCGGCGCAGTGCTTATGACGGTTGCAATGGTGCTGTGGAACTACATTCTCACACCGATTTATCAGGGAATTCCGAGAGAGGCAGTTGTAGAAATGATTATTCCCGTATTCATTCCGTTCAATCTGCTTAAGGCAGGACTTAACGGCGGAATTGCACTGTTTATTTTCAGATTTGCAATTGAGGCTCTGCAAAAGGCTAATCTCATTCCGAAACAGACCTTTGAAGAAAAGAGCAAAAAGAATTCAATCATCGGCGCAGTCGTTGTTGCAGGAATTATTATCCTCACCTGCGTGCTTGTAATTCTCATTATGAACGGCGTATTTTAAGTTTGTATTGACAAATAAATTATGAGTGATATAATTTAAGTACAACAAAATTATTAGTAATATTCACAGAGTAGAAATTTGTGCGTGAAGTGTTCTGCGGACGGGGAGTTGTCGCAGAAACGAAAGAGGAAATCCTCTGCGGTACAAATTTTGCATCCCGCTGGCAATCGTTCTCAATAATTTATTTTATTCAGATTTTAACGGGGTAGCTTATGCTATCCCGTTTTTTAACAGCATTTATGCAAATAATAAATTATGTATACCCGAATTTTCAAAAGGAGCAAAGCTATGGTTGACGAAGAAAAAATACAAAAAGCTGTCACTATGATTTTAGAAGCTATAGGAGAGAATCCCGGGCGTGAGGGACTGCGTGAAACTCCTCAGCGTGTGGCAAGAATGTACGCTGAATTAACCTCAGGCTATAACGACAGCGCAAAAACTCACCTTTCAAAGGTCTTTACCGCAGAAAATGCAGAGGTTGTGCTTGAAAAGGACATTACTTTTCACTCGCTTTGCGAGCATCATATGTTGCCTTTCATCGGTAAGGTGCATATTGCCTACATTCCCAATGGAAAGGTTGTAGGGCTCAGCAAGCTTGCACGTGTTGTCGAAACCTTTGCAAGACGGTTGCAGATTCAGGAGCAGATGACTAATCAGATTGCAGACGCAATTGATGACGAGCTTTCTCCAAAGGGCGTTTTTGTAATTATTGAAGCCGAGCATACCTGTATGACAATGAGGGGAATCAAGAAAATCGGCAGTAAAACTGTTACGGTAGCAACAAGAGGAGAATTCAAAGACAATCTTCAGATGCAGAAAAATATACAGGAGTTAATAAAGCTTTGATTCGGGTAAATAAAATTCTGAAAAACAGCCTTTTTCGCAGTTGTATGCAGGAGATAGACGAGGCAGAAAAAGAGCGTATTTTCTGCGGACACGATATTGAGCATCTGCTCAGCGTGGCAAGAATTATGCGTATAAATGCCCTTGAAGAAAATATCGACATTGACAGGGAAATAATCTACGCTGCTGCTCTGCTTCACGACATAGGTAGGGCAAGAGCTTACCGCCTGCATACCGACCACGCTGAGGAAAGTGCAGAAATTGCAGCGAGGATTTTGGAAGAATGTGATTTTGACAAAGCGGAAGTTGAAAAAATAATTTATGCAGTTCTGCATCACAACGACAGAGAAAAATCAAACGGGCTTTGCACTTTGCTCAGAACTGCCGACAAGCTAAGCCGTAACTGCTTTGCCTGCAAGGCGTATGAAGAATGTAACTGGAGCGAAAATAAAAAGAATAAGGGAGTAACCGTATGATAATAAGAGGCAAGGAATTTGACGTAAAAAACAATGTGTATATTATGGGAATTTTAAACGTGACTCCCGATTCGTTTTCCGACGGCGGTAATTTTAACAGTCTTGACAAGGCGTTGTATCACGCCGAGGAGATGATTGCGCAGGGTGCAGATATTATCGACGTGGGCGGTGAGTCAACAAGACCCGGTCATACAAGGATTTCGGACGAGGAGGAAATTGAGCGTGTTGCTCCGATTCTGTCTGCAATTCGTGAGCGTTTTGACGTTCCTGTATCGCTTGACAGCTACAAAAGCGGAGTTATCAAAGCAAACTTGGGGCAAATCGATTTGATTAACGACATATGGGGACTTAAGTACGATTCCGAAATGGCTGAGGTCGTGGCAAAGTCGGATTTGCCCTACTGCCTTATGCACAACAGAAATAACAGCGAATATAACAACTTTTTCGAGGACTTTATGGCTGACATAAAGGAAAGCCTTGATATTGCCGAAAGAGCAGGAATAAAAAAAGAGAACATAATACTCGACGGAGGAGTAGGCTTTGCAAAAAGCTGTGAGCAGAATTTGCAGATAATCAACCGAACCGACGAGCTTTGCGCTTTAGGCTATCCCGTAATGGTTGCAACATCAAGAAAATCGGTAATCGGTCTTACTCTCGACCGAGAATTAAACGAGCGTGTAATCGGTACCGTCGCAACTACGGTAATCGGCGTTATGAAGGGCGCATCATTCGTTCGTGTTCACGACATTTCCGAAAATTATGACGCAATCCGAATGACAAAATCCGTTCTGGAGGAAAGAAAATGGATAAAATAACTTTGCAGGGAATTGAGTTTTTCGGCTATCACGGAGTTTTGCAGAGTGAAAAGGAGCTGGGTCAGTCTTTCAGCGTTGACTGTGAAATGCATCTTGATACCTCTCTTTGCAACGACGATTTGAACAGGACGGTCAATTACGCAGACGTTGCGTGTGAAATAGTATCTTTCTGCAAGGAAAACAGATGCGATTTGCTCGAAACCCTTGCAGACAGCCTTGCTAAGAATATTTTAGTGAAACATACCTTAATTAACAAGCTTAATCTGACGATTCATAAGCCGCACGCTCCTGTTCCTACAGCTTTTGACGACGTATTGCTCACGGTTACAAGGGGCTGGCACACCTGCTACCTTGCAATCGGCTCAAACTTAGGTGACCGAGAGAAAAACCTCGATACCGTATGGAGCGAGATTGAGAAAAATCCATATATCAGGGGCGTTTGCAAGTCTGACTATATCGAAACCGAGCCTTACGGAGTGGAGGACCAGCCTGATTTTTTAAACGGCGCAATAAAAATCAGGACAATTCTGACTCCACGTGAACTGCTGAAGTTCTGCAACGATACCGAAATGCTCTGCGGCAGGGTGAGAACAAGGCACTGGGGTGAAAGAACGCTTGACGTTGATATTCTGATGTATGACGACGAAGTGCTTTTTACCGACGAGTTAAAAATTCCGCACCCCGAAATGCACAAACGTGCATTTGTTTTACAGCCGCTTGCGCAGATAGAGCCGTATCTCATTCACCCCGTCAGAAAAATGAATGTGACCGAATTATTGGAGCAGATAAATAAAGGTGAGTGATTATGAATTGTATTGCGGCTGTTGACAGCAACTGGGCAATCGGAATTGATAACAGACTTCTGTTTCATATTCCGCAGGATTTGCGATTTTTTAAAGAAAAGACTGTCGGAAAAACAGTGATTATGGGCAAAAACACCCTGCTGTCACTGCCTGAGCAAAAGCCTCTTGCAAACAGAAGAAATATTGTTTTAAGCACAAGCCTTAAGGAAAATGACTTTATTGTCTGCAAAGATTTAAAAAGTCTTTTTGAAAAAATCAAGGACTATGACAGCGACGAATTATTTGTCATAGGCGGCGAGCAGATTTACAGACTGCTTCTGCCGTATTGCAGTACAGCGTATATCACAAGGGTAAATGCAGAAAAGCCTGCAAACAGGTTTTTCAATAATCTTGATTTATCCGAAAACTGGGAAATGACCTATAAGGGAGAAACACAAATATATAACGGAATTGAGTTTTGCTTTTGCGAATACAGAAACACCCAACCGAAATAATTTAATATATTGTTGTGAAGTCAGCCGAAGTTGCTATTAACGCAATTTCGGCTATTTTATTTGTCAATAGATTTTTTTATCAAAATTAAAGCGTTTTGGTGAATACATAGAAATTGTCAAATGGCATTTCTTTGCGTTGAATTTTGTCTGTTTCGTGCTAAAATATTAATGGTTTAATAATGGCTAAAAAAGCAATTTAAAGAATGAGGTGTATTTTGTGGAAACGCTTGAGATTTTGAAAAACCTTGCCATAATTCTGATTGCGGCAAAGCTGTGCGGACTTGTTGTGCGCAAGCTTCACGGACCGCAGGTTGTAGGTGAGATTATTGCAGGACTTATCGTAGGCCCCTGCCTGCTTAACTTCGTTCAGTACGATAATTTTATCGCCGGAATGGCTGAAATCGGCGTTGTGCTTCTTATGTTTGCGGCAGGTCTGGGAACGGACTTGAAGGAGCTTGTCAAAACAGGCTTTGTGTCGTTTATGATTGCGCTGGCGGGCGTTGTCGTGTCAATCCTCGGCGGTGCGGCAATTTACCTTGCGTTCGGCTTTGGCGAGCCGGGAACGCAAATGCTTGAGGCAATTTTTGTCGGTACAATTCTTGCCGCCACCTCGGTAAGTATCACCATTCAGGCACTCAAGGAAATGGGACACCTTAAAGGCAAGGTGGCTACCACAATTCTTTCGGCGGCGGTTATTGACGACGTAATCGGAATTGTCCTGCTTACCGTTGTAATCGGCTTTAAAGACCCCAAGGTTCAGCCGCTGAACGTTTGCATAAATATTGTTATTTTCTTTGCACTTGCAGTTGTGCTCGGCTTTGCTTTGTATTTTCTGTTCAAGTGGCTCGACAAACGCTGGCCTCATTCAAGAAGAATCCCGATTTTCGGACTTGCTCTCTGCTTTGCGTGTGCATACTGCGCAGAAGAATTTTTCGGAATTGCCGATATTACAGGCGCATACGTTGCAGGTATTATCCTCTGCAATATCAAGGATTCAAATTATATTGAGCGGAAAATGGACGTAAGCTCCTATATGATTTTCGGCCCGGTTTTCTTTGCAAGCATAGGACTTCAGACGAGCTTTGATAACTTTGATATGTCTATGCTGTGGTTCTCAATTGCGCTCGTTGCCGTTGCGCTTGTCACAAAGGTTGTCGGCTGCGGCGGTACGGCAAGGCTTTGCAGATTCAACACAATCGACTCGCTGAAAATCGGCGTCGGTATGATGAACAGGGGAGAGGTCGGACTGATTGTAGCCAAAAAGGGACTCGATACGGGACTTATGTCGCCGGAGTTTTTCACTCCCGTAATCATTCTCATTATCGTTTCATCACTTGCAACTCCGATTCTGCTAAAGCTGATTTACACAAAATGGCCCGATAAAAAGCCCGACAATACGCTTAATGCAACTGCGGAAAAAGAAAAGGTTTATCCGCAGGAGTCAATCGGCGCAACAGCAAATATAACAGCAGACCAGTTTCAGGACAGCAACGAATAAAAAATAATACAGATTAAAGCGGTACAGTCGACATACAGACTGTACCGTTATTGTTTTTATTAAGTTTGCTAAACCATAATTTGTCGAGTGCCTCGACGGGCAAAACGAGTGGAAAAGTCGGATTGTTTGGATAAAACGGTTGCCCGAATTCTAAGTAGATATATCGGTAACGTTTAATTTTTAGTGTGGGGAACGGTACGGCGGTACCCAAAACCACTCAGTCCCCTTATTAAGTGGCAGAAACCCCTGTGTCGTTCCTAACTGACATTCAGCTAAACTCTAACAGGAATGACACAGGGGTCGTTCCCTACGGACATAATACAAACGTTTCCATTACATACGTTTTCCTGTTTAGCCGTAGGGGACGGCATCCCTGACGTCCCGAAACGTCACCTATATATCAATCTATAATTCGGGCAACCGTTTTTACCTAAACTACCGATTTTTCCACTCGATTTGCCCGTCGAGGCACTCGACAAATTATGGTTTATCTTAATAAAAGGTATCATCGTACAAATAATGCAAAAGCGGCACAGTCATTGCTCACTGTACCGCTTTTTATATTTATATTGTTATTTCAAAGCATTGATAGCCGCTTCAATAAGTGCAATCTGCTCTCTTTCCTTTGCAGCCTGACCTTTGACCTTTTCGATTACGGCTTCGGGTGCCTTTGCTACAAAGCCCTGATTGTTAAGCTTGCCCTCGCTCTGCGCAAGGCGTTTCTTAACCTGCTCAAGCTCCTTGTTGAGTCTTGCAAGCTCTGCTTGTTTGTCAACAAGCTCGTCCATCGGAATGTAAATCTTTGCGTCAGCCGTTACGATTGTAACTGCTCCCTCAATTTCAAAGCTGTCGGCAACCTCAACCTCGCTTGCAGAAGCAAGCTTCTGAATGAAGGCTGTGCCGTCCTTGAAGGTCTGCGGGAACTTTGTTGCAACGTAAACCTTTGCTTTTCTTGACGGAGGAACGTTCATCTCTGCACGGCGGTTACGGATTGCACGGATTGCCTCCATAACCCTCTGCATTTCGAGAACAGCCTCGGGATAGTCAAGCTCTGCGTTGTATTCGGGGTACTTTGCAAGCATAACCGTTTTGCCCTCGTGGGGAATTGTCTGCCAGATTTCCTCTGTGATGTAGGGCATAAACGGGTGAAGAAGTCTTAAAATTTGGTCGAGAACATAGAGAAGAACCTGTCTTGCGTTCTGTGCGTCCTCACCGTCGCTTGAAAGTCTTGCCTTTACAAGCTCAATGTACCAGTCGCAGTAGCAGTCCCAGATGAACTCGTAAACCTTCTGAACGGCAATGCCAAGCTCAAATTTTTCAAGGTTTTCGTTGACTTCCTTTGCAACCGTGTTGAGTGTTGAAACAATCCACTTATCCTCGGTTGTAAGCGTTTTGGGAAGCTGTTGCGCAACATCGTAATCGTCAATGTTCATATGAACGTAACGTGATGCGTTCCAGAGTTTGTTAGCAAAGTTTGCGCAAGCCTCAACACGCTTTTCGGAATATCTCATATCGTTACCCGGTGAGTTGCCCGTTGCAAGGAAAAATCTGAGTGCGTCAGCACCGTATTTGTCGATAACCTCAAGCGGGTCTATGCCGTTACCGAGTGACTTTGACATCTTAACGCCGTTTTCATCACGAACAATGCCGTGCATAAATACGGTCTTGAATGGTGCTTTGCCCGTATGCTCACATGCTGAGAAAATCATTCTTGCAACCCAGAAGAAGATAATATCGTAGCCCGTAACGAGCGTATCGGTGGGGTAGAAGTATTCAAGCTCGGGAGTCTTGTCGGGCCAGCCGAGTGTTGAGAAAGGCCACAAAGCGGAGCTGAACCAGGTGTCGAGTGTGTCCTCGTCCTGATGCAGGTGATTTTTGCCGCACTTCGGGCAAACTGTGGGCGCTTCCTTTGCAACGATAATTTCGCCGCAGTCGTCGCAGTACCACGCAGGGATTCTGTGACCCCACCAGAGCTGACGAGAAATACACCAGTCCTTGATGTTCTCCATCCAGTGGAAATATACCTTTTCAAAGCGTTCGGGAATAATCTTTGTTTCGCCGTTCTTTACGCATTCAATTGCAGGCTTTGCAAGCGGAGCCATCTTGACAAACCACTGTTTTGAGACCATAGGCTCAATAGTTGTGTGACAGCGGTAGCAGGTGCCTACGTCGTGAGTAAGATCCTCAACCTTTTTGAGTGCACCTATAGCTTTAAGGTCGTCAAGAATTGCTTTTCTTGCTTCCATAGTTGTCATTCCTGCGTATTTTCCGCAGTCAAGTACCTCAGGCTCGTTTTCTGTAAGCTGCCCTTTTGCCTTCAGCTCGTTGTATTCGGCAACATCCTTAGCGCCCGTCATATGACCGTCATATGTGAAGCAGCGCACGATTGGAAGCTTGCAGCGCTGACCTACCTCAAAGTCGTTGGGGTCATGGGCGGGAGTAATCTTAACAACGCCTGTTCCTTTTTCCATATCTGCGTGTTCGTCGCATACAATCGGGATTTCCTTGTTGAGCAACGGGAGAATTACGTGACAGCCGTGCAGATGCTTGTAGCGTTCGTCGTCCTTGTTGATTGCAACGGCTGTGTCGCCGAGCATTGTTTCGGGACGTGTTGTTGCAATTTCAAGGTATTCGCCTGTTTCCTTAACCTGATAGAGCAGATGCCAGAAATGACCGTGCTGTTCCTTGTATTCAACCTCGGCATCGGAAATTGATGTGCAGCAGTGCGGACACCAGTTTACCATTCGGTTGCCCCTGTAAATTTTACCTTCCTCATAGAGCTTTACAAAAACCTCGGTAACAGCCTTTGAACAGCCCTCGTCCATTGTAAAGCGTTCACGCTCCCAGTCGCAGCTTGAACCGAGTTTTTTTAACTGACTTGTGATTCTTCCGCCGTATTCACGCTTCCATTCCCACGCACGCTCAAGAAATCCGTCACGTCCGAGATCTTCCTTTGAAATGCCTTCTTTGCGCATAGCCTCAACAATTTTAGCCTCTGTAGCAATTGAAGCGTGGTCTGTTCCCGGGAGCCAGAGTGCGCTGTAGCCCTGCATTCTTCTCCAGCGGATTAAAATATCCTGCAAGGTTTCATCAAGTGCGTGTCCCATATGCAGCTGACCGGTGATGTTTGGCGGCGGCATAACGATAGTATAGGGCTTTTTGTCCTTGTCCACTTCGGCGTGGAAGTAGTTGCCCTTAATCCAGAAATCATAAATTTTGTCCTCGAATTCCGAGGGGTTGTAAGATTTAGCAAGTTCCTTTGCCATAAACATATCTCCTCATACATTGCAAAGTGGTAAGCAAAATCGTTGCGCTTACATATACTTATATATTATCTCATTTTAGTGCGCTTTTGTCAATCAATGAGAGCAAAAAACTGCGGAATTTGCCGCAATTAAAGTGCAAACAAATTCCGCAGTAAAAATTATAGTCTTTTGATTTTAGTTTTCAGCCTTGATTGCCTGAACAGCCAGCGGCTTTTCAGCCGTCTTTTTTCTGCAAAAAATAGTTTTGAATACCTTGCGGATAAGCGGCTGAATAAAGAACATCTGACCGAAAAATGCAAACGGAAGATTGAAGCAGACAAGCTTGAACCACGTTGCAAACAGGGTGATTATGCTGAAGCCTGAATAGTAGGGATAATAAATGAAAGCGGCAATAAGGCTCATTGCAGGGCACATAAGTCCGACGGTTGCGCAGATGATTGCGCTTTCAAAAATTACGGGGTGGGTTTCACGGGGGTTGAACACCTTTGAAGCAAGCTTAAACGAGCAGGGACTGCCCATAAAAACCTCAAGGCTGAACGCAAAAATGAACTCCACAAGCACAACGCTCCATATCGGCATATAGGTGCCGAACATATAAACGCCGCCCTGCTTGTTAATTGCTTCAAGCACGCCCTGAGTGCCGTTAAGCTCCGTAAGTGTTGCACCGTTGACTACATATAGGTTGTAGAAAACAAAGGCGTGGACTGTGACTAAAACTGTGAGAAAGGCAAAAACCGTTCTCTGAAACTGATTGCTTGGCATAAAATTACTCTCCTTTTCTTTTATTAACAAACGCAAAAAACGACACAATATGCACTTGCACAAATCTAAAACATATTTACCGTAATCAGATTTATGTGCAGTGCACTACTTGTGTCGTTTATGTATCGTTTATTAAATTGCCTGTTCAGTTTATCACTTTTTTTGAAAAAAGTCAAGCTGTGTATTATCGGTACTTAATAAGTAAGGAAATGTTTGCTCTTTCAATGTCGTTTACGCTTGAGTCGCTGTAGCTCGGATTTTCAACGTACCATTCTGTCGAATTGAAGTAAGCCTTAATCTGCGTGTCCTTGAAAACACGTCCGTAGCGGGCGTAGATTTCGTTGATAGCCTGCTGAATTTTTGCTGAGGAGAGCCTTGACACCTCAGAGTCGGTAAGCTTTCTGTAGGAGGAGTCGTAAAAGACAAAGTCGTTTTTATATGCATTCCCGATTTCGCTCGGAGATGAATTCTGCGTGGTGATTTTGCCTTTTTTATTATTTGATGACGACGGTTTTGTACTGTTCTGCGTCGGAGCTGTGGGAGAGGTGCTTGGTGAAGTAGGATTAGTCACCGTTTCGGATTTTACCGTAACTGTACAGGAGGCTTCTTTGCCGTTTTCGGATTTGCAGGTAATGCTTGCAACGCCTGATTTTACACCCGTAACAAAGCCGTCGCTGTTTACAATTGCCACCTTTTCGTCGCTTGAGCTCCATTCAAGAACTCCGCCGGGAGCATCAGAGGGCTGAGTTTTTGCAGTGAGCTGGATTTTCTTGCCCACTTTTACCGAAACATCTGTGCTCGACAATGAAATTGATGTCACTTCCTTGTCAATTACTTTGACGTTGCAGGAGGATTTTATGCCGCTTTCCGCCTTTGCAGTCACAACGGCTGTGCCTGCGCTTTTTGCTTTTAACGTGCCGTCGGATACTGTGACGATTTTTGTATCGGAGCTTGCCCAGTCAAGAGCCTTTGTTTTGGCGTCCTCGGGAAGAATTTTTGCTTCAATTCCGAGTGAATCACCGACAGTCATAGCAACCTCGGTTTCGCTCAGCTCAATACTCTGCACCTCTTTGTCAAAGCAGGAGCAGAAAACAAAGGGGACTAAAGCAATAATACAAAGCAAAAGAGCAGTCCTTTTCATAATAACGTCCTCCTATTTCGATAGCCCTAATATTATTTGCCTGTTTGATGATTTTAGTATAAAGTATTTTGCTGTTTTTGTAAACAATTTTTCATTTTATTATTGAAAATAATTACAGTATTTTGCGAAAAAGCTGTTGACATATATAAAATTATGAGATAGAATATAATTGTATTAATGAAATAATACATATAACACTAAAGGAGCGATGTTTATGATAAGGAAAATTAAAATTTTTGTGCTTAAATTCAAGGACAAAACCGTTTCGCTTTCATTAGGTGTAGGTAAAAAGATAAAACAGCTTGCAGTATTTTCTGCAAAGGAAGTTTCGGACGGTACGGGAAAATTCGCTTCGTTTATAGGAAAATATGCGTTCGTGTTCTCGGTATTTTCCGTAATCGGTGTA
>JBJEOX010000212.1:0-2238 GCA_051880935.1 Ruminococcus sp. | reverse complement strand
AGCCTTGAACGAATGGCTGAAAAGTCGGCTAATAACCTTATTTCCGCTGTTGAAAGGTCAAAGGAAAACGAGCTTTACCGCCTTGTTTTTGCACTCGGAATCCGCAATATCGGACTCAAAGCGGCAAAATTGTTGTGTGAAAACTTCCCGACAATTGATGATATAATGAACGCCAAAGCCGCTGATTTTGAAACGATTGACGGCTTCGGTGAGGTAATGGCTCTGAGTATTGAAAATTACTTTTCACTTGACAGCACAATGGAGCTTATTGCCGATTTAAAATCGCTCGGACTTAAAATGAAGTCCTCAGCACCAAAGTCGGGCGGCGGAATTTTCAGCGGAAAGACCTTTGTATTGACAGGAACTCTGCCCACAATGAAGCGCAGTGAGGCTTCAAAGCTTATTGAAGAAAACGGCGGAAAAACAAGCTCGTCCGTTTCCAAAAAGACCTCCTATGTCCTTGCAGGGGAGGAAGCAGGAAGTAAGCTTACAAAGGCTCAGTCGCTCGGAATAACAATTATCACTGAGGAAGAATTCAAGGCTATGCTTGAAAATTAACTTTGTCCTACACGTTTCTTTAAAAAATACAAATCCTTACATTTATAATTTTAGTAGCTTATAAATGTAAGGATGTTTTTTTATGTATGAATTTTTGATAATCGTCGGGATAATAGTCATAATTTCGGCTTTAATTGCCGCATTTTCGTTTTTAGTAAAACGTATCATCAATCTTGTTTTATCAAAATGCAGACACGTAAAGCCGAAAATTATAATCTATCACCGCAAAAAAGACAATAGAAAAGCTTAAATTTTCTCCAGTGCCTCTTCAAGAGCATTTGCAAGCTGGTCAGGGCAGGAAGTACCTCTGCCTCGGCAGTCAATTCCTTTCATTCTTCTGATTGCCTCTTCTGCGTTCATACCCTTGACAAGCTCGCAGATACCCGTTGTGTTGCCTGCACAGCCGCCTATGATTTCGCAGTTAGTAATAACTCCGTTTTCGTCAAGCTCAACATTCATCTGTCTTGAACAAACGCCGTGTGGAATATATGTGTGTGTCATACTATCGACCTCTTTCTGAATCTTTTGTTATTATGTTAACACAGTTTTTCAAAAAAATCTATATAATTCTATTTTTTTATTTTGAAATACAAAAACTTATGTTATACTAATAGAAAGATAAAGGATGTAGATATAATGTCAATTAAAATAAATCTCGGAGCGTGGAGCTCTGTTTTTGCAGTACCATCAAAAATTGTCGATGAAGGACTTAAATTTTCCGACGGTGTAAAGCTTAAGGTTTTGCTTTACGTTCTGCGTAACAGCGGAAATGAACTTGCCGACAGTGATATTTCAGCCGCAACAGGCGTAAATGTCACCGATATTCCCGAAGCACTTGATTACTGGGTGAGTATGGGAATTTTGCAGAAGAGCAAAAATGAATACAAGCCTGTACAGAGTGTTGCTGAAGAAAAAGATAATTATAATTCTGTATCGGAAAAAATATCAAGTATTAATTCTGATAAAGAAATAATACGAGAAGATAATTCTAAAATAGAAAATAAAACAGCGTCAGTTGAAGATATTTCAAACGAGGTAGAATCTGCAAAACAGCGTTTTACCGTAACACGACCTCAGAAGCCCGACTATGTTTTTACCTCACAGCGACTTGCAGTTGACGAGGACCTGAAAATTCTTGTAAGCGAAGCACAGACGGCACTTGGCAAGGTACTTTCAAATTCCGACATTTCAACGCTTTTAATGCTCAAAGACACCTGCGGCTTGCCGCTTGACGTAATTCTTATGCTGATTCAGTATTGTATCAGCATTGAAAAGGGAAATATGCGAGCAATTGAAAAAATCGGAATCGGCTGGGCAGACGAGGGAATAGATACACTCGAGGCGGCTGACGATAAAATCCGCAGAGTAAAGCAGATGAATAAGAATTTTTCGGTTGTTTCCTCTGCTTTCGGACTTAAAAACGCAGGCTCGCCCACGAAAAAACAGCTTGAATACAGTGAAAAGTGGGTGGGGGAATGGAAGTTTTCTCCCGAAATGCTGCGTGAAGCATACGAAAGGTGTGTGGACAGCAAGGGTGCAATGAAGTTCAGCTATATTGACGGGATTTTAAAGCGCTGGAACAGCAACGGAATAAAGAACAAAAAAGAGCTTGAAAGCTTTGAAAGTCCGAATAATAAGAATAACGGCACAAGAAAAGCCTCGTACAACATAGATGAGCAG
>JBJEOX010000211.1:0-2243 GCA_051880935.1 Ruminococcus sp. | reverse complement strand
GAAAATCAGAAGCTCGGTACGCTTACCTACAGCATTGATAACAAGACGATAAAGACGTGCGATATTACCGCCGCAAGCTCGGTAGACGAGGTTTCATTCGGTTCGGTGTTCGGCGTTCTTTTTAATTCTCTAATATCATTATAAAATTTGACAAATTGACCTTGCAAAAATACTTGTATTATAGTATAATAAAACAACAAAGGTACTTATATCGGAGGATACATATTTTATTATTCCGAATAAGAATTTTGGAGGAATTTTAAATGGCAACTAAACTAACAGACAAGTATTTAAGAGATTTTATCAATGAACACGAGTATGAAGGCGTTGCAGCAGAGGTTAAGGCTGCACACAAAACTCTCCACGAGGGTTCCGGACTCGGTAATGATTTTCTCGGTTGGCTCAATCTTCCCACAGATTATGACAAGGAAGAGTTTGCAAGAATCAAGGCTGCCGCTGAAAAGATTAAAAAGGACACCGACGTTTTCATCGTAATCGGTATCGGCGGTTCTTACCTCGGTGCTCGTGCCGCAATTGAATTTTTAAATTCTCAGAATTATAACCTTAACTGCAAGGACACACCGCAGATTTTCTTTACAGGTAACTCAATCAGCTCATCTGCACTTGCTGAGATTATGGAGCTTTGCGAGGGCAAGGACGTTTCTGTTAATATGATTTCAAAGTCAGGTACAACAACTGAGCCTGCAATCGCATTCAGAGTATTCCGTGAAATGCTTGAGAAAAAGTACGGCAAGGACGGCGCAAGAGAGCGTATCTACTGTACAACCGACAAGGCTAAGGGCACACTCAAGGCTCTTGCAGATGAAGAGGGCTACGAAACATTTGTAGTACCCGACGATGTCGGCGGACGTTTCTCTGTTCTTACAGCCGTTGGTCTTTTGCCGATTGCTGTTTCGGGCGCTGATATTGACGCTCTTATGCAGGGTGCTGCTACAGCTCAGAAAGAGCTTGACAATGACGATTTAATGACAAACGACTGCTACAAGTATGCTGCAATCCGCAACATTCTCTACCGCAAGGGCAAGGTAATGGAGGTTATGGTTTCCTACGAGCCTGCCTACACAATGATGTCCGAGTGGTTCAAGCAGCTCTTTGCAGAGAGCGAGGGTAAGGATAATAAGGGTATTTTCCCTGCAAGCGTTATCTTCTCAACCGACCTTCACTCACTTGGTCAGTACATTCAGGACGGCAGACGTACAATGTTTGAAACTGTTGTTCTCTTTGATAAATGTAAAAAAGAAGTTACTCTTGGTACAGAGCCGACAAACGTTGACGGTCTTAACTTCCTTTCGGGCAAGACAATGGGCTTTGTCAATCAGAAGGCATTTGAGGGTACCGTACTCGCTCACAACGACGGCGGAGTTCCCAACATTGTTCTCAACGTACCCGAGATGAACGAAACAGAGCTTGGTTATCTTATTTACTTCTTTGAAAAGGCTTGCGCTATTTCGGGATATATGCTCGGAGTAAATCCGTTCAATCAGCCCGGCGTTGAAAGCTACAAGAAGAATATGTTTGCTCTGCTCGGCAAGCCCGGATATGAAGACCAGAAGGCTGCTCTTGAAGCAAGACTCAAATAATTTCTTTTTAAAGTATAATACACCGGAGGATTTTATTATGGTTACTTTACTTATCGGAAAAAAAGGAACAGGAAAAACAAAGAAGCTTATCGCTCTTGCAAACGAGGCTGTTGCCGCATCTTCGGGCAACGTTGTTGTAATTGAAAAGGGCTCAAAGCTTACTTACGACGTAACTCACAAGGCAAGACTTATCGACACAGAGCAGTATCTTGTTGAGGGTTACGATATGCTTTACGGCTTTATCAGCGGTATCTGCGCAGGCAACTATGATGTTACAGACATTCTTGTTGACTCAACATTCAAGATTTGCCCCGAAGCACTTGAAGGACTCGAGGCTTTCACAAAGAAGCTCCAGGAGCTTTCCGAGACTTCTTCAACAAATATCGTTCTCCTCATCTCTGCATCAGAAGACGATATTCCCGAGTCAATCAACGCTGTTTGCCAGCAGGTATAATTGAGTTAAATTAAAAAATCAGCGGACTGCACGCAGATAATCTGTATGCAGTCCGTTTTATTTTACAATAACACTGTTTCAAAATTCGGCTCTTTCAGGAATGAACCGTAAAATTTGTTACAAACAAAAGAAATGAGTCCGGCAGAATTCCGAACTCATTCCGAAAAATTTAATATTATTTTTGTCTG
>JBJEOX010000210.1:0-2248 GCA_051880935.1 Ruminococcus sp. | reverse complement strand
AGCCGCCGCCGTTCCTTTACGATATACATTATATCAACTTTGCATTTTTTGTCAATCGTGATTTTTGAAATATACAAAAGGTCGGGCACCGCTTTAGTGCGATGCTCCGACCTGTTTTTTTAATATCTTAAGCTTAGCTGATTTTTGCTCCTGCGGGCATATCGTCAACGAAGATGACCTTTACGTCCTCGCCGCACGTTGCCGCAAGAATCATTCCGCAGCTTTCAACGCCGCAGAGCTTTGCAGGCGCAAGGTTTGAAACAAGGATAATCTTCCTGCCCACAAGCTCCTCGGGCTTGTAGTACTTTGCAATTCCGCTTGCGACAGTCCTCTCCTTTACGCCGTCAAAAACTGTCAGCTTCAATAGCTTTTTAGCCTTTTTAATCGGCTCGCAAGCCTTGATTTCAGCCACACGCAAATCAACCTTGCAGAAGTCGTCAATTCCAATCTGCGCAATGCCCTCAATTTCTTCTCTGAGCTTTTTGGTTTCCTCGTCCTCGCCCGAACTGTTCTTGATGATTGAGTTGAGCTCCTCAATCTCCTTGTCAACGTCAATTCTCGGGAAGAGAGCCTCGCCCTTCTTAACGGCTACGTCAAGGGGCAGAACACCGAATTTATCTGCATTTTCATACGTTGCGCACTTCTCGCAGGCGCCAATCTGCTCGAGAGCCTTCGGCATTGTCGCAGGCATAAATGCAGACAGCAGAGTGGCAACAATTCGGATTGTGTCAAGCAGATTGTAAAGAACGGTTGCAAGCCTTGCACGCTTTGTTTCGTCCTTTGCGATAACCCAGGGCGCAGTTTCGTCAATGTACTTGTTCGCACGTGAAACGACCTTGAAAATCTCTGCAAGAGCGTTGTTGAGCTGAGTTTCGTCCATAAAGGCGTCAACCTTTGCCCTCAGAGCCGTTGCGGTTTCGATTAAATCGTCGTCAAATTCTCCGCTTTCACGCTCTGTCGGAAGCGTTCCTCCGAAGTATTTTTCAACCATTGCAACGGTACGTGAAACGAGGTTGCCCAGTCCGTTTGCAAGGTCCGAGTTAATGCGGTTAATCATAATTTCGTTCGAGAATGAGCTGTCTGCACCGAGAGCCATTTCACGCATAATGTGGTAGCGGATAGCGTCTGCGCCGTAACGCTCGCCGAGAATGAACGGGTCAACTACGTTGCCGAGCGACTTCGACATCTTCTGACCGTTAAAGGTAATCCAGCCGTGAACGGCAAGGTGTTTCGGCAACGGCAAATCAAGAGCCATAAGCATTGCAGGCCAGATGATTGCGTGGAAGCGCATAATGTCCTTTGCAACCATATGCACGTCAGCAGGCCAGTATTTGTCGAACTCGTCAAAGGATTCGTTCTTGTAGCCGAGTGCGGAGATATAGTTTGAAAGGGCGTCAATCCATACGTAAACAACGTGCTTTTCGTCAAACGTTACGGGAATACCCCAGGTAAAGCTTGTCCTCGAAACGCACAAATCCTCTAAACCGGGCTTGATAAAGTTTTTTACAAGCTCAACGGCACGAGTCTTTGGCTGGAGGTAGTCGGTTTCGGTGAGGAGCTTTTCAATTCTGTCGGCAAAGGGAGCCATTCTGAAGAAGTAAGCCTCCTCCTTAGCCTCGACAACCTCACGTCCGCATTCGGGACATTTGCCGTCAACAAGCTGGCTTTCCGTCCAGAAGCTCTCGCAGGGGGTGCAGTATTTGCCCTTGTACTTGCCCTTGTAGATGTAGCCCCTGTCGTAAAGCTCCTTGAAAATTTTCTGCACCGTTTCAACGTGATAATCGTCGGTTGTGCGGATATATCTGTCGTAGCTGATGTTCATAAAGCTCCAGAGGCTCTTGAAAATCTCCACGATTTCGTCAACATACTGCTTGGGAGTAATGCCCTTTTCGGCAGCCTTCTGCTCAATTTTCAGACCGTGCTCGTCGGTTCCCGTAAGGAACATTACGTCAAAGCCCTGCATTCGTCTGTAGCGGGCGATAGAGTCGCAGGCAACTGTTGTGTAGCAGTGACCGATATGCGGATTGCCCGAAGGATAGTAGATAGGCGTTGTGATATAAAACGGTTTTTTCTTGCACATATTGTAATTCCTCCCTTGAAATTCAGCAAATGAGCTGAAATGTGCTATAAATTATATTATAGCAATAATGGGAATAAAATGCAATATGATTATAAGTTTTGATTCGATAAACTATAATTTAGCCGAGTGCCTCGGCACGCAAATCGGCGGTGTGCCACCGCTGTCAAA
>JBJEOX010000209.1:0-2250 GCA_051880935.1 Ruminococcus sp. | reverse complement strand
CCACTCGATTTGACAGCGGTGGCACACCGCCGATTTGCCCGTCGAGGCACTCGACTAAATTTTGGTTTTTGTTACTAGAACAGATAACCGTAATGATTAATTGTTAATTGATACGCAAGCCCTCGTTTCGTTTCAGGGGCACAAAAAATACGGAGGATACAATCTTGTGTCCTCCGTTTTTTGTTAGATAAATTATTGCGGCAAAAGCCGCTTTTGTGTGATTTTATGTCAAATGAAAAATAACCTAAATTATATTTTCAAAATTAAAATTCCTCAAATTAAATGATTATCTTTCACTCTCGTGCCATTCTTCGTTACCGAAGATAAAATCATCAAGATCCATAACGACGAATTTCATATTCTCACCTCCTTCATAAACATTATAGTATATTCAGGAAATGGTCATATATGCAGGTTATTTTTTGTCGAGAATATTAAGGTAGCTCAGAATAATCTCAACAGCCTGTTCGGTTGAAATATGTGTGCTGTTAATACACAGGTCGTAGTTATCAGCCAGACCCCATTTTTTGCCTGAATAAAAACTGTAGTAATTTGCTCTTGCTTTGTCTGCTTTGATAACCGCCTGTTTCGCCCTTGCAGGATCTATATCACGTCTGTCAACAGCTCTTTTCACTCTGCTGTCAATATCTGCATAAATAAATACCTTCACAATATTCGGATTATCTCTCAAAACATAATCGGCGCATCTTCCGACTACTACAAAATTTTCCTTTTCTGCAAGCTCTTTGATAATTTTATGCTGTAAAATATAAAGACGGTCATTTACGGGCAAATCACCCATTGACGAAAAACCGTTGCCGTAGTTGTAGAGTCCTACCGACAGCGAATACAAAAGGCTGTTGGTAGCCCTTTCGTCAACCTCATCAAACACTTCGGGCGAAATGCCGCTTTCCTTGGCGGCAAGCGAAATAAGCTCCTTATCATAGAATGGAATTTCAAGCTTCTTTGCAAGGGATTCACCGATTTCGTGTCCGCCCGAACCAAATTGTCTTGTAATAGTGATAATTTTATCGCAGCTCATTTCTTCAGCTCCTTCGGTATTTGCATTGTAAACACCGTAGCATTTAAAAATAATTCTAATACACCATAATGTCTACACTTATATAATAACACATTTTCAGAAAAAATCCAGTGCTTTACATAAAAATTACAAAATTTGTACATTCTGAATAAATATTCTTGTTACATATTATACAAAAACACAATATAAATATTCCTGTTTTGAGTGAAAAATATATGTAAATACGAAAAAAGTCAGTGCAATATATGACAAAGGGAGCTGTAGAAAGCGATTCGAAGCTCATAATCTGCATAGCTGTTATGCAAAATACGGTTTCAAATGTTTTTCAGGCAGCTCCCTGCTTGTTGGTTCTGTTACTTTTCATTCGTAAACAGGCATATATTGCTCACGATTGAGCGCATATTCTGCGCAAATCGGCAGTTTGTCAAAATCTGCTACGAGCGAATTCGGCTTTTTAACATAGTCGTCCTGCTTCATCGGAACAAAGAATATGTTCTTTGTGTTCATAAGTCTGCCGATGTTCTGCGCAGACGCTCCGAGTGCGTCGTTTGTTGCAACGCAGAGCAGAACGGGACGAAGTATTCTCAAATGTGATTTTGCCGCCATTGTCACCGACGTGTCGGTAACTCCGAGCGAGAGCTTTGCAAGCGTGTTTCCCGTGCAGGGTGCGATTATTAACAAGTCGCACATCTTTTTAGGTCCGAGCGGCTCGGTCTGTACGGAAGTGTGGAGCACCCTTTCCCCTGTAATTTCTTCTGCTTTTTTTACCATTTCCTCTGCCCTGCCGAAGCGTGTGTCGGTTGAATAGGCGTTCTGCGACATAATCGGAATCACCTTGCAGCCTGAGTCAACTAACCTCTGCATCTGCAAAAAGGCTTTTGAAAAGGTGCAAAAGGAACCGCACATTGCAAAGCCTATGGTTGCTTTTGTCACCTGTAAACCTCCTCTATAATGTTGAAAACTGTTGTTTTTATAATTTCTCCTGCGGTCTTTGGCGCACATTTTCCGGGGAGCGACAATGCTCTTACCGCATCAAGCCTGAATTTGTGCGCCGCCTCAAAGTCAACCCCTCCCGGAGCTGAGGCAAGGTCGATTATCAGCGTGTTTCTGTCGGTATTCATAAGCAGGTCTTTGTCAAAAATCAATGACGGCACGGTGTTGAACACAATGTCGTAGCCTCTTATGCTCTTGAGCTTTCGTGTATCACG
>JBJEOX010000208.1:0-2251 GCA_051880935.1 Ruminococcus sp. | reverse complement strand
TGACAGCTTTCGGGCTGAAAGCTTCCGACAGCACGCATTTTGCCGATGTACTTGCAAAAGCTTCAAGCTCGGCAAATACAAATGTATCAATGCTCGGTGAAAGCTTTAAGTACGTTGCTCCGCTCGCAGGCTCAATGGGATATTCCGTTGAGGACATTTCTGTTGCTCTCGGTCTGATGGCGAATGCTTCCGTAAAAGGCAGTATGGCTGGTACAAGCCTTAAAACCGCCTTGTCTAATATGGCGGCACCCACGGACTCAATGACCGAAATTATGACGAAGTACGGCATTTCACTTGAAGATGCTAACGGTAAATCGAAGCCGCTTATTGACGTTCTGAAACAGCTCCGTGAAAAGTTCGGCGGTCTTTCCGAAACAGAGCAGACAGCAGCGGCAAGTACCTTGTTTGGCAAAGAGGCAATGTCCGGTATGCTTGCAATCATAAACGCAAGCGACAGCGATTTTAAGAAACTTACCGAGAATATTAACAATGCTGACGGTGCGGCACAGTCAATGGCTGACACTATGCAGGATAATCTTCAGGGACAAATAACAATCCTGAAATCCGCTCTTGAGGGTTTAGGCATTGAGATTTACGAAGGTATGCAAGCTCCGCTAAAAGATGCAGCTGTTGAGGCGCAGGGATATGTGAACCGTCTGACCGAGGCATTCACAGACGGCGGCTTGACAGGAATGATTGAAGAAGCAGGAAACATCTTCGGAGAACTTGCAGTAAAGGCGGCAGAAGCTGCTCCGAAAATGGTAGATGCGGCTATTAAGTTCATACAGTCCTTTGTTGACGGTGTTGCAAAAAACTCCGACAAGCTCGCTTCGGCGGCAGTGGAAATAATTGAAACAATTATCAACGGTGTAACAAATGCCGCTCCGAAGCTTGCTGAAGCCGCAAAAACAATAGTATCGGCTATAGTAGATAATCTTGTAAAGCTGTTACCCTCCGAAATTCAAAAGCCTGTTAAAGAGGCTGTAAATACAATTAAAAAGTCCTTTGAAGACGGTGGAATCAGAAGAGCAATCAACACTGTAAAAACAGTTTTATCAAACCTTGCAAAGGTAGCTACAAATCTTGCAAAAACGGTATTGCCTCCGCTTGCAAAGGCTGTAGATTTGGTTGCCAATAATCTTAATACTCTGCTACCTCTTGCTGTTTCTGCATTAACGGCTTACAAAGGGTGGAAAATTCTTTCTACAATTACAGCATTGTTTACAGCTCACACCGCCGCAGTTACAGCGGAGAGCCTTGCCGAAGCTGCTTCACTTGGAACAATAACACTCAAGCAAATTGCCGTTGGTGCGTTGACAGGTGAAATCACGCTTGCAACAGCGGCGCAGTATGCGTGGAATCTTGCAATGTCACTAAATCCTATTGGACTGGTTCTGACTGCAGTTGTTGCTCTTACCGCAGGAATAGTAGCACTGTGTGCGAGCTATCAGGAAGAAGTAACAAGTGAGCAACTAATGGTTGAATCTGCTAATGAATTAGCGGAAGCCTACAAAGGGGTATCTGAGGCGGCTATCGAGTATATAGACGGTATTTCTGAATCAGGAAACGCTCTTGACGGTTTCAATGACTCTATTCTGTTGTCAAAAGAAAAGCAACAGGAATTAGCTCAAAAAATGGACGAAGTCCAAACCGAAATTACAGAAATTGCTCGTACTGCAAAAGAAAAGCGTACTGAGCTAACTAACGAAGAAATACAGCGGCTTGACGAATTATTCCAAAAACAAAAGGAATTAGCCGACCAGCAGTTACAGTTACAGCAAGGTTATCAGGAAGTTGTTAAGGGATTGGCTTCTGATTTAGCTGCTGACCACGATATGAGCCTTGAGGAGTATGCTGAATATTCGGAGAAATACACAGCGACAGCGGAACAAACAAGGGACGACACTGTTAAAGCTGCAGAAGACCAGCGTATGAATTGGCTTGCTCAAAAACAAATGTTGATAGGTACCGATGAGCAATACACACAAGAATGGTATCAAAAACAGGTCGAGCAGGCAAATAAGGACTATGATACAGCTGTTGCAAATGCAGATAAAGTATGCAGTGACACACTTAAGATATTGCAAGACGGATATAAGAATAAATCTGATGCAATTCAGGAATATTCTAAAAATTTCAGTAAGTATCTCGGCGACATTGAATCTGAGAACACTAAACATTCTAATCTGATTAAGCAGTTAGGGAAACGCTGAATAAATCAGCATTTAGAGTGATATATAAGCGGTATAGT
>JBJEOX010000207.1:0-11760 GCA_051880935.1 Ruminococcus sp. | reverse complement strand
GCCTCCGGACGGAATCGAACCATCGACACGGGGATTTTCAGTCCCCTGCTCTACCGACTGAGCTACAGAAGCATTTGTTAAAGACAAAAATGGCGACCCGAAAGAGACTCGAACTCTCGACCTCCGCCGTGACAGGGCGG
Source organism: Ruminococcus sp. (assembly GCA_051880935.1). Lineage (GTDB taxonomy): Bacteria > Bacillota > Clostridia > Oscillospirales > Acutalibacteraceae > Ruminococcoides. The sequence continues at coordinate 11,620 of JBJEOX010000207.1, read as the reverse complement.
CGTTCTAACCAACTGAACTATCGGGCCAAAAGTGGTGGGAACAATAGGGCTCGAACCTATGACCCTCTGCTTGTAAGGCAGATGCTCTCCCAGCTGAGCTATGCTCCCACATGCCTTTGTCGCTTCGCCATTTTGCTGTATCTCTCAGCGACGTGTATTATAATACTACATCTGAGCCGAAATGTCAACACTTTTTTCAAAAAAAATTTAAAAAATTTTTCGGCAGGCATTTTTACTGAAAACGACTGCTTTTTATTTCTGATTTTTCTCTCTGATAATTCTCTCAAGGTCGTCCTTTGTAAACACATAACGCTTGTTGCAGAAATGACAGGTTGCAGTTGCAGTTCCGCTTTCGTCAGCCAGCGAGCGAACATCCTCGTCGCTGAGCGTGCAGAAATACCTTTCAAGCTTTTCCTTTGAACAGCCGCAGGCATAATGAACGGGAAACTCGTCGAGCACTTCAACCTCAAACCCTTCAAGCGCAGTTTTGCAGATATCAAGAATGCTCATTCCCTTTGCGAGCATTGTTATTACGGGGTCGAGCTTTTCAATATTCTTTTCAAGCCTGTCAATTGTCGAATCGTCTGCACCGGGGAGAAGCTGAATCATCAAGCCGCCTGCGAGCATAACCTCGCCGTCCTCTTTATTGATAAGCACGCCGAGAGCACAGACTGTCGGAGTCTGCTCGCTTGTTGCATAGTAATTTGTAATGTCCTCGGCAATCTCGCCGCTGACAAGCTCAACCTGTCCGATATACGGCTCGCCCGTTCCGTAGTCACGCATAACGTTGAGCACACCGTTTCTGCCGACTGCCTTTGCAACGTTGATTTTGCCGTTTGAATAAAACTCCGTCGGGCAGTTTGCGTTGCCGACGTAGCCCTTTACGTTGCCCTTGCTGTCGCCTACTGCGATAACGGGACCGAGCTCTCCGTCACCCATTACACGCAGGTTTACTGTAGCGTTGCTCTGCTTGAGCATTGCGCCCATTATTGAAGTTGCGCAGAGAAGTCTGCCGAGTGCGGCTGTTGCGCTCTTTGAAAGATGATGAAGCTTTTTGGCGGTAAAAACTATGTCGGACGCATCAATTGCCGCCGCCATAATTGCTCCGTCACTTGTAATACAACGGATTATCTTATCCATATTTATACTCCTTAAACTGTCTTGTTTCTCGAATTTACCATTTTTGCAACATAAATTGCTCTTTGCTCATTCTCCTTTGGCTTATCAAAGGTCAAATCGCCGTAGACTGCCTCAACTTTAAAGCCTGCGTTTGTGAGCATTTCTCTTATCTGTTCGTCGGAATACGCACGCTCGCTGAAGCTCTCCGACGAGCGGTAATAAACACCGTTTTCCTCCTCGAAAAAGTCAAGATTAATATCGACAATATCATTTTCACGAGGGGAATTCTGCCACACGCAGAAGACATTTTCGTTTTCAAAGACGAATGTATTGTCCTTTAAAACCTCACGGTGCTTGTACACCGTATTCACATCAAACACAAACAGACCGTCGTTGTCCATAAACAGCCCGACCTTGTCAAAGGCTTTCATAACGTCCTCTGTTTTGGTGAGGTGATTTATGCTGTCGAGGGTGCAGACGCAGGTGTTGATTGTACCGTAGAGGTCAAGCGACTGCATTTTCTGCCTTAGATAAAGAATGTCAAGACCTTCCTCATACGTCCTCTGCATTGCTTCGCTGAGCATTTCAGCACTTGAATCTACTCCGTAAACGTCAACGCCGTTTTTGGCAAGCAGGCGTGTAAGCGAGCCTGTTCCGCAGGCTAAATCAAGCGTAATACCTGTTTCGTGATTGTGACGCTTGAAAAGCTCAAGCAGATAATCACAGCGTTTTTCGTAATCGGCATCCTCCATAAGTCCGTCGTAGAACCTTGCAAATGAAACGTAGCTTGCCATTACTTGTTTTCCTCGCCGAGAAGCTTGTCGAGCACAAGCGTGTATCCGTAGGTATCGTTATCGAACAGTGCACGCTTTACACGGCTTATGGTGGCAGTTGACGCACCTGTTTCTTTTACAATCTCGGTGTAGACCTTCTTTTCGGTAAGCATTTTTGCAACAACAAGGCGCTGTGACATAGCCTTAAGCTCTGCGCTCGTGCACAAATCCTCAAAAAATCTGTAGCACTCCTCCTTGTTGTCAAGGGAGAGTATTGCGTCAAATAAAAAGTCGGTTGACTCATTTTTCAGCTTAGAATTCAAAATATTTGCCTCCTTTATACGGCAATAAATTTTATACACTAAAATTTTAACACATAAAAGTATAAAAGTAAATATTTTAGTTTGAGAAGTAAGATTTTAATTTTTTGTAAAACATACTCATAACTTTTCAGGCATAAGAAATATGTTACTCTTGTATAAGCAAACAATAGGGGTGACAACCGCATTTCTGCAAGTCATCACCCGTTGTTTATCAGATTTCGTTGTCCGTAATTCTTATTGCAAGCGCTGTAATATCATCGTCGGGGCTGTTGCCTCTGCGCTTTATTGCCTCGTCAACTACCGCACGTGCAAGTTCCTGAGTACTTCCCTCGTTCCAGCTTCTTATCAGCTTTTCAAGCCATTTTTCGTCTCCTGTTATTACTCCGTCTGACACCATTACCACCATATCTCCCGATGAAAGATTTACCGTATCTGATGAAAATTTTACTCCGTTTAAAATTCCGACAGGCAGTGACGGCATTTCTCTGACCATTACTCTGCCGTTTTTCCTGACAAATGTTGCAGGTGCGCCTGCCTTTTTCAGCGTTACCTTGCCCGTGTACAAATCAACTCCCGTCAAATCGAGCGTTGACAGCGACTCGTCCTCGCTTTTTACCATAAGTGCGGAATTGACAATCTGCAACGAGCTGTCTGCCGAAAGTCCCGAGCGTAGAAGTCTGCCCATTACCGACACAGCCATATTTCCGTCAACAGCCGCTCTGCCGCCTGTGCCCATTCCGTCGCAGACAAGGGCGTAGGTCTTGCCGAAGCCGTCGTTGAAATAATCAAGGCAGTCGCCGCAGAGCTTGCCGTTATTTGCAATATGCTGGTCGGAGCCGATTTCAACGTCGTAGACGGGCATTTCGCAGAGTGCCGCCCTGATTCTGTCGCCCTCGCAGGTAACTGTGGGCAAATCAAACCTTCTGCCGCAGCACTTTGAAACCTCACGCATTATTGTGCCCTTTGACAGCTTGCTGTCGCCCTTTGACGAAAGCTCCAGCTCAACGCTCATTCTGCCGCCGTCCGACACAAGGCAAATACATTCAACGGGAATTGCGCCGAGTGCGCTGAGTGCTGAAATTACCCTCTCCGAGCTGTCGGTATCGCACCTCATTGTGTTCTTGAACTCGTCGGACAAGTCGCTGAGAATGTCACTTACACCCGAAAACTGCCCTGCCACAACACCTCTTACGTCGGAAACTCTGCGCTGAGCCTCGAGTGCGGAGAGGTATTCACGGTAGTTTAAATTCATACTGCGTGCGATTTCGCCCTTCTTACAGCAATTCTTGACAAATGCGTCCTCAACGTCGTTTTCGCTGATTCTTCCCTGCGCCTCAAGCAGTTCTTCAAGCCTGAAAAAGTCGTCCCTTGTCACGCCCTGCTTATGCTCGTAGCAATAGGTTTTAAGTCCGCAGTTGTTACAAACCTCTTTTTCCACGTTTTCGCACACTACCGAAAAGCTCGGTGAATACAAATCCCTGAGCTTATCGGAAACAGAATTCACGTCGTTTCTCACGTTGTAAATCGCTTTTGAGGCAAAGTCAAGGCGCATAACGATATTCTTTCGCAGGGTTTCGCCGAGGGAAGAATTCTTCTCGTTTGAAAAAACGGGCGAGATTATGTTGCCTACCTCTTTCGGAAGTATCATAAACACAACCGAACCGACAAGACTTTCAATCAATACTGCGGCAAGCTGAGTATTCCCGCCGAACGCAAGACTCATAATTCCGTTTGAAATAAGAAATGCTATTGCACAGCCGAGCTTGCCCACAGGCGCAAACATTCCTGCCATAAGACCGCCGAAGGCAAAGCCTCCGCAGACAAAGCCCTGCGCTCTGCTTGCAATGCTGAAAACTGCGCCCGTTGCAATTCCGCAGACTGCGCCGCCGTTTACTCCGCCGTATCTTGCACATAGCAGAACGGCTGTTATTGCAATAATTCTGCCGAGAGAGATATTCTCAAAGGTTATGCTTCCAAACGCAAGAATCAGCACACAGCCCGTCATAACAAGGCAGGCGGTTTCCTGTCTGGTGTAGGCGGAAATTCCTCTTTTCTCGTCTGCAAGCTCAACCGAAACGCTTATAAAATAAGCCGCCGCACCCGAAAGCACAGCCTCGATAAAGCAGTCTGCAAAGGAAGAAAGCGTGCTTGTACTCGCAAACAAAAGTGCAATTCCCGTTGCAAGAGTCGGAAGAAAGGCTGCAAGCGGAGCGAAAAGTCTGCTTCGGCTTACCTTTTCAATGTCGCCCATAAGCCAGCGCAGTGCTCCTATTGCCACTATGACGGCTATGTACCTGAAGCTGTCGGTGGGTTTGAGCAGAATATAGCCGAACGCCGTTCCGACAAGCGATGAGAAAAGGTATTTTTTCGGAACTGCCGCCGCATATGACGCACCGAACGGCGCAAGAGTGCCTAACAGAGTGCCCCTTGACACAAGGATTCCGCACAGCAGGTATATGAAATTGACAACGCCGTTTCTTACAAAATCGTTGCGGTTATCGCTTGTTTTTCTTCTTAAGGCTTTTGTGCTTTCCATAATATTCTACGTCCTTTTACCGAAAATCAGTTGATTTGTTGTTACAGGTTTATTATATGATAAAGGCTGCAATCGTTTTGTCATTATGTGAATGAGCGTTTTTATATTCTTTTGTAGAAATTTCAAAAAGCAGATTTATAAGCCGCCGTAAAAGTCAGTTTAAAAAAAATAAAGCCGACAAGCACAGCTTTATTAAATATATTGTATATTATGAAATTTTGTTTTATAATTATGGAGTAAACACAGCTTTGAAAGGAATGTATTTATGATAATAATGTCGATTGACCTCGGCAAAGCCAGAACAGGCATTGCGGTATGCGATAAAACGGAATTTTTAGCCTCTCCGTATACGGTTATTTTCGAGAAGTCGCCGCAAAGGCTTATGGAAAAAGCGGTACAGGCTGTCAAAGACGCCAAGGCTGAGCTGGTTGTTGTGGGACTGCCGAAAAATATGGACGGAAGCGAGGGCGAAAGCGCACAGAACGCAAGAGCCTTTGCAAGGGAGCTTGAAGAAATAACCGGCATTAAAACCGTTATGCAGGACGAGCGTGGAACAACAATAACCGCACATAATTTTCTGAACACGACAAACACAAGAGGAAAAAAGCGCAAGAATGTTGTTGACGAGGTGGCGGCAACGATAATTTTGCAGGACTTTCTTGATTCAAGGAAGTAAATTTTATAATAAAAAAGACGTCAGGCACCGTATATTTTACAGTATTCCTGACGTCCCTGATTATTTATAAATCTGATTGCAACTTAACAGGCGGCTCTTTGCCCGGATAAAGGCTCGGATATTTTTCAATTCCGTTAACAAGCTTTAACAGGGTCTTTTCCGTTTCCCTGATTTTCAGCGGATTTATTTTTGGTAAATCCTTTGCGGTTATTTCGCCGTCTATATTCTGAATCTTTTTCAGCTGTCCGATGATATATCGCAAATCATAGAATGTCGGTGCAACCTCAAGCGGCTTTTTCTCAACACCCGAAAGCTGATAAGCCGCATACATTCCCGTTCTGCAAGAGGTTTCAACCGTAAATACTGCGTCCTCGGGAGTTTCAACAAACTGCCCGATAAAAGCTAAATTCGTACAGCCGTCTGGGATAATCTTGGGTCTGTCCGCAATATTTCTCGGCATAAACTGCGCTGTGATATACGGCATCATACAGGTAGAAATATAGCTGTGCTTCAAAAGCTCGTCCTTAATATCGAGCATACCGAAGTGATAAAGCATCTCGGTCATAATTTCGTCACCCGTACATTCGCACATCGGCTTTTTGATGTAGTTTCCCGGTCTTTCACCCCAAAGGCCGTAGCCCCAGCCAACCTGTACATTCTCAGGCTGATTCGGGAAGTATGGCGCGTGGTATGCAAGATAGGAAATATCCCAGTTTGACTCTGGGAACGAGATAACTCCGTTTGTGCCTATCGGTCTGCCCGAAAGCTTTTCGATTCTGTCGTAAAATTCGGGGAAATCTGTGATTGTCGGGAAGAACGAAACCCACTTTGTCTTGTCGATGTCACTTATAAACTTTTCGGGATTGCCGAACTTCCTGTCACGCTTTGCGAGCTTTTCCCAGACTGTGAACAAGCCGCGGTTTGTTGTATCACGGTTTGTCGGAGCTACGGTATCGTTGTCGCCGAACTCAGAATTCTGCGTCATAGAACCGTTAGTAAAAATAACCATATCGTCCTTTGCAACGTTGAGCACATACTCCTTGCCCGATACGTTGTAGCGGATTCCGACAGCAGTATTATTGTCATCGCTCATAAGAATTTCCGTGACCTCGGTGTAAGTATGAAAATTAACACCCTTGCTCTCAAGCCACTTAATAATCGGCAGTATAATTGCGTCATATTCATTTAAATCTGTATGCAGAATTCCGTGTTCGTAGTCGCTTTCGGGCATAAAATGCGTAAATCTGCGAAAGTAACGCTTTGCCTCAATTGCGCTGTGATACTGCTTGAAGGCAAGCATATTGTGGAAGGTAAGCCAGAGGTTTGAGTGAAAAAAGCTTTCGGGGAACACATCTGAAATTGTTTTTCCCTCAAGCTCCTTTTCGTCGCAGAAAAGCACCCTAAGCATTGCCTGCATACATTCCTCATCCATCGAAAAGTCGTGGCAGGGAATTGACTTCCCCTTAACTACAAGGCGGTATTCGTTGTGCAGAGGGTGTTCGTAGTTGTAATCCCACACATCATCGAGAATCGTTCTGCCCTCGTTGCGTAATGACGGGATTTTAGAGCAGATATTCCAAAGGCACTCCATATTCGGCTCAAGCTCACGTTCACCACGGCAGAGATAACCTGTTACGGCGTTTCCTGTTCCGTCCATTGAGCCACCGATTTCCCCGCCTGCTTCCATAATCGTTATACTGTTGCCGGGCATATGAATGTCGTCAACAAGGTAGACAGCGGCTGAAAGCCCCGCAATTCCTCCGCCGATGATATACGCCTCTCGATGTTCAAAGCCTTTCGGTGGTTTTGCATTATACTTTAAATCATAAATTTTCATTGAATAACACCTCCGCTAATAAATATTGTCAAAGTCTCCGAAGAACGGAATACTGTTAATTGCCTTTAAAATCATATCCACAGTCTGATTTAATTTAAGAGGATTAATCGGCGGCAAATCCTTTCTTGTAATTTCATCGGTACCTATTAGTTTCTTTATACAGGCGGCAAGCACACGGATATCATATTGAGCCTCGTACAGAGGCACAACAGGACGATCAAGATGCAAAAGTCCGTAGGAAGCCATCATAGCAGTACGGATTGACGTTTCAACAGTGAATACAACGTCTCCCGGAAGCTCAACGTACTGACCGATAAATGCAAGGTTTGTACACCCCTGTGGTATTACGCTCGGACGGTCACCGAGTGCTCTTGGCATAAACTGAGAAGTGATGTACGGCATCATACAGGTAGAAATGTAACAATGCTTTAAGGCTTCGTCCTTAATATCCAAAAGTCCGAGATGATAGATAAACTCTGTCAGAATTTCCTCACCAGTACATTCGCCCGACGGTTTTTTGATGTAATTTCCGTCTTTTTCGCCGTAGAGAGTATCAAACCAGAACACATGCTCATTTTCGGGCTGGTCGGGATAATACTCGCCGTAAAGCACAAAGGATATATCCCAGTTTGAATCTATAATCGTTACTGCTCCGCTCGTTGTGCCCTCTTCGCTCCTGATTATTCTGCGGATACGTCTTGTAAGCTCCGGATAATCCCTTACAGTTACCATTGCGCTTATCCACTTTTTTTGTCAATATCGGATGTGAATTTTTCGGGATGACCGAATTTTTCATCACGCCTTGCAAGCCTTTCCCAAAGGCTGAAAAGACCTCGGTTTTTCGTATCACGGTTAGTCTTAGCTACTGTATGATTATCGCCCATTGAACTGTTCTGCGTCATTGAGCCGATTGTGACAATTGCAATATCATTTTCGGAAACGGGAACAAACATTTCTTCTCCGCTTTTCTTTGCGTGGATTCCTAGAGCGGTATTATTGCTTTCGTCCAAATCAAAATCATAAACCGTGCAGTCGTTTATTATAGTAACGCCCCTGTCAAGAAGCCACTTTTTTACAGGCCTTATGATAGCGTCGTATTCGTTGTGCTTTGTTTCAACCTGACCTCTCAGATGGTCGATACCCGGCAGATGCTGAACAAAGCGCACCATATAGCGTTTCATCTCAATTAGGCTGTGGTAGTGCTTGAATGCAAGCATTGAATGAAAACAAAGCCACAGGCTTGACTCATAAAGCTCCTGTGCAGTATCGCCGAAAAACTCGTCTATTGTAACATCCTCAATTTCGCTCTCGGGAATTACCATCATTTCAATCATTTTTTCAGAGAGCTTTTTCGACATTGTCAAATTGCTTACCTTGTCGTAAATCTGCCCCTGATTGTGCAGTAAACGTCCGTTTGAATAAATTCGGTGCTCGTTATTTGCGTCAACTGTCTCCTCCAGAACTGTGCGTCCGGGTGTGTCGATTGACGGAATTTTGTTGCACAAATACCACAGGCATTCCATATTCGGTTCAAGCTCACGCTCGCCTCGGCAGACATAGCCGTACTCGTTTCTTGCGGCATCCATTGAGCCGCCTACGTCTTTCAGACTTTCGTAGATTGTGACGTTTCTGCCGTCCATATAGCCGTCGTCAATCAGAAAAACTGCTGACGCAAGACCGGCAATTCCGCCGCCCACGATATGAGCCTTTTTAGTTTCGATTCCTGCGGGTTTATGTGCCCTGATTCTGTCATAATTTTTCATTACTATGCCTCCCTTTAATAGTAATACTGATGATGTTACTTGACATCTGTTACGCTTATAAGTATAATTATTTTAGAAAATTAGTCAACAGAACAGATTTTGATTTTAAGATGATAATTGACAAAGTAAATTAAAATGTTTCCTAAGGCGAGTGAATTTTTATGAAAAAGGAACTTGATTTTCGTATTCAGAGGACATACAAGCTGCTGACTAACGCTTTATTGGAACTTCTGAGAGAAAAAGAATTTGACGAAATTACAGTTTGTGAGCTTTGCGACAAAGCTATGATACGCAGAGCAACATTTTACAAGCATTTTGGCGACAAACACGAGCTTTTCGCATTTGTTATCCGTGAGCTGCAGGACTCATTCAAGAAAAAACAGACTATTGTCTACGATGAAAAGCGACCTCAGACTTTTTACACTGCTATGCTCAGCCATACACTTGAATTTGTTGACAAAAACCGCAATATTGTTACATCAATTTTTAAATGCTCGGGTGCAGAACAACTGACGGATATTCTGCTTGAGGAAATTGAAAGCGACCTCTGCCGCCATTTCAGACAGGACCTTGCAAACGGAGCTATTTTACCCGGTAAGCCCGAGCTGATTGCATCAATGTTTTCGGGTGCGCTGATTTATACAATCAAGCGTTGGGTTTTGTACGAAATTGACGTCACAAAAGAAGAAATGAATGCATTATGCCTTTCGCTTATGAAGGTGATATAACTGAAAATCGGCACAATAAAAGGAGTCGGCTTAGACCTTGATTGTCTTAACCGACTCCTGATTTCGTTTTATTTAATTGCAGTTTACTGAACAGGCGTATAGAACACGCTTAAAAACAGCTCATAAAACTCGCTCTCATTTACATAGAATTCAGCGTAGGTTTTGCCCATTTTTGATTCACCCGGAACGGTGCTCATTTCAACCGACATACCGTCACTCATAACTATCGACTCGGCAAGATACAGAACTCTCGACGGATTGAGATTTGTACAGGTATACGGAGATGATGCATTGAACAAATCAACAGGCGCTGTGATGTTTTCTTTCGTTGCCGAAATCACCTTGTTCATAAATTGTGTTGCGTACACTTGCTGGCGCTGCATTCTCAGCGTGTTTGCGTCGGCACTTTCGTGACTTCTTGAGCGCACAAACGACTCTGCAAGCTGTCCTTCAAGGTGGTAATTCTGCCCTTTTACAAAATCTCCGATAGTTTCGGGAGAGGTAACGTCTACTCCTCCCACGCTGTCATTGACTGCCGCAATTCCGTCAAGATCTAGTGCAAGATACGTCTTTATCGGGATATTGTAAAACAGCCTTTTTACCGAATTTACAGTATTTTCACAGCTTTTCTCCTTGCCGTCGCCGTATGCATAGGAAAGGCAGAGCTGCTGCGTTTCACTGCCGACATAACCTCCGTTTGCCGAATAAACGGTGACGTCTGTCATAGTATCACGTGAAATATTTATCATTGAGATTTTGCCGGTTTTGGTGTCAACGGCAAGCAGAACGATAACGTCAGCCTGTCCGCCTGTTCCAAGAACTTCCGTTTCTTCAAGCTCACGCTTGTCAATTCCCATAAACAGGATATTCGTGACGTTTTTATTATACTGATAGGTCTTTCCGTTGTAAATTACAAATTCACCGTCATTCTGGGTTTTAACACCCTGAGGCGCCGTGATAGTATAGTTGCTGTCAAGCAATTCACCGCTGCCTTTGAAAAAAAGATAGGTCAGAGTTCCGACTGCAAGCAAAATAACAGAAAGGAAAACACAGCCGATGCTTATGAGCACCTTTTTCCAGCGTTTCATTTTATGTCTTTTAGTACTGTGCCTATGCTGCTTGTGCTTTTTTACTTTGTCGTTACTCCTGTCGCTCTTAACAAACTCAAATTTTCCGCTGTATGCAGAAGCATTCGTTTCTTCCTGCGTACTTCTTTTTACTCTGCGTTTTCTTGTAAATACATAATCACCTATATCATCATTTATGGTTTTTGAATCTTTTTTTACGGGAATTTTTTCACCGTCAGCTTTAATACATTCATCGTCACGGTAAGAACGTGAATGTGAATATATATTTTTATCTTCATCAAAAACTTCATCATTTTGTTTGTTCGTCATTAATCAGTACCCCCTGGACAAGATAACGTCCTTCGCCGCTGTTAAGGCACGTGCTCAGCACAAGAATATTGTCGTCAATATCAAGATTAACCCTTTCTCTTGTATTGCTGCTGACCGAACGTGGATTTGCAATCATATCAAGGTAATCCTTAAAAACCTTGTCCTTAGAGAAATCAAACGAGTTCATTATGTGCCTGTCGTCATACACAAACGCAGACACAACCTCATAAGTCAGCTTGCGGCTTTCGGTGTAAATATAAAAATTCTTATTTTTATCAAAAAAGTCTTTATCCTTGAATTTATGCAGATTTGCAAACATAGAACCGTCAGCCATATTATGACCGTAAAGCACAGTTACTCTGTCGTCAAAATCTCTTGAATTGCAGAATTGTGAGTAAATAGCACCTGCATAGCTGTAATTCTTGTAAATGTCGTGGTCAAGATAAAAGTTGTCGTCGGTTGAGTGAC
>JBJEOX010000206.1:0-11780 GCA_051880935.1 Ruminococcus sp. | reverse complement strand
AAATTCAATATACGGCTTTTTATTTACTGCATTGTGGTTTAATTTGTACCATTCGTATTCTTCCTTTAAACCTTGTTCAAGCGAAACGGTTGAATTCATAAGCTCGTACTGCTTTGAAACTTCAAGCGTGTATTCATAGTTGTAAAAGCAGAAATAACTGCGCTGATTAACTGCTTTGTCAACGCTTACGAATTGCGGAGTCTTTCCGACAGCCTTGTAACAGAGCGTTACCCATTCCTTAATTGTAACGGCTTCTCTGTTGCCGAGGTTGAAAATTTTGTTTTCGGGGTGCTTTTCAAGCAGAATGTCGATAAATCTGCAAAGGTCTTGTACGTTGAAAAATTGCAGTTTCATTTCTCCGTTTTCGGGAATGTAAAACGGACGGTCTTTTTCGGCGCAGTCAAAGACAAACGGTTCACGGTAGAGGTTTTCGTACACGCCGTAAAAATAGGGAGGACGTAAGATATATGCAGACGGAAGATTATCAATAAGATATTTTTCAGCATCAAGCTTGCTTGTGCCGTAGTCGCCCCAGACGGAGTTTTTGCCGCAAACCTGATTTTCCGTAAACGGCTGAGGATTTGTTTCGGGATAGACTGCGCTTGAGCTTATGAAAATGTAATCGCCAAAGCTGTCGAGTGCGTTTAACAGCGTTTTAACGTGTTCCTCGGTGTAGGCGGTGACGTCAAGCACAACGTCAAAGTGCATATTCTTAAGTCTGTTTCCAAGATTTGTTCTGTCGCAATCAATCAGCTTTACTCCGTTTACCTGAGCTTTGCTGTTGCGGTTGATGACGTAAACCTCGTCACCCTTGTCGACAAAGTATTCGGCGGAAAATCTGCTGACAAATGTTGTACCGCCCGTTATGAGAATTTTCTGCATTTGTGACCTCCGCTATTAGATAAGCAAATTAAATAATAAACTTGCAGTAATAAAATTTCGGTTATGTGATATAAACCAAAACTATTGACAAATAAAATCGGCTGTGTCGGTTCCCGATACAGCCGAAAATTTATTCAAAGTTTATGTCGCCTTCGTATTTCTTTTTGAACATATCAAATACGGTCTGCAAAATTTCTTCATCGTCAATGCTCACATACTCTTCTGTTTCTTCGTCAAGCGCATTGATTTTGAGAATTACAACCTCATCTGCGTCCTCATCATTTTCAATGAGAACTATATATTCGTCACCATCATATTCAATGACATCAAGAAATTCAAATTCAACCTCGTTGCCCTCTTCATCGGTAAGGGTGATGAGCGCACTTTCGTTTTCCATTTCTTCAAGGATATTTTCGTTGTCAGCCATAGTAATGTCCTCGCTTTCTGTTAACTACTTCTACAGTATAACTATATTATGTGTAAAAGTCAAGTACAAATTCGGTCTACTGTCTGTCATAATAAACCGAGTTTTTTCTGTTACGACAGCGGCAATTTTCGACTTGCACAAATTCAGAAAAATATCTATTGAAATGTTTTTTAATTTAGGCTATACTTATTATTTAAGGGTAAATATATCACCCGTAATTTGATTAAAAAGGAAGTAATTTTATGGCGAAGAAACAGTTTAAATCAGAGTCAAAAAGACTTCTTGACCTGATGATTAACTCAATTTATACTCATAAGGAAATTTTCCTGCGTGAGATTATCTCAAACGCAAGCGACGCTATCGACAAGCTCTGCTTTATCTCGCTGACCGACGACAAGGTCGGAATGGACAGAAGCGACTTTAAAATCACAATCAATGCCGACAAGGACAACCGCACCCTCACAATAACCGATAACGGAATCGGTATGGACAAGGACGACCTTGAAAATAACCTCGGCACAATCGCTTCTTCGGGCTCCTACAAATTCAAGCAGGATATGGAAGAAAAGCAGGACGATATTGACATTATCGGACAGTTCGGCGTCGGCTTCTACTCTGCATTTATGGTTGCAAAGAAAATCACCGTCAACACCAAAAAGTACGGCTGTGAAACAGGCTACTGCTGGGAGTCAAGCGGTGCCGACGGCTACACAATCAAGGAAATTGAAAAGGATACTCCCGGTACAGAGATTATCCTTGAGCTTAAGGACAACACCGAGGAAGAAAACTACGACGAATTCCTTGAGCAGTACAGAATTCAGGGACTTGTCAAGAGATATTCCGACTATATCCGCTATCCGATTATGATGGATATGAAGCGCAGCAGAGTTAAGGAAGAAACAAAGGACAGCGAAAATCCCGAGTACGAGGAGTACACCGAAACCGAAACTTTAAATAGTATGGTGCCAATATGGCAGCGCCCCAAAAAGGACGTTGAGCAGGACGAGTACGACAAGTTCTATCAGGAAAAGTTTATGTCAATGGACAAGCCTCTTAAAACAATCGTAACCTCCGTTGAGGGCGTTGTTACATACAAGGCTTTGCTGTTTATCCCGTCAGCCGCTCCGTACGACTACTACACAAAGGAGTACAAAAAGGGACTCCAGCTCTATTCAAGCGGCGTTCTTATTATGGACTGCTGTGAGGAGCTTTTGCCCGAGCACTTCCGCTTTGTAAGAGGTATTGTTGACACAGCAGATTTGTCGCTCAACATTTCAAGAGAAATGCTCCAGCACGACCGTCACCTGCTCACAATTGCACAGAATATTGAAAAGAAAATCAAAAACGAGCTTACCTCAATGCTGGCAAATGACCGTGAAAACTACGAAAAGTTCTTCACTGCATTCGGCAGACAGCTCAAATACGGCGTTGTTTCCGACTACGGTATGCACAAGGACGAGCTTCTGGATTTGCTTATGTTCTATTCCTCAACCGAAAAGAAGCTTGTAACGCTTTCGGAGTACGTTGACAGAATGAAAGAGGAGCAGAAGTTCATCTACTTTGCAACAGGCGAAAATGCCGCCGCAATCGACACACTTCCGCAGACAGAGCTTTTACGTTCAAAGGGCTTTGAAATTCTCTACTGCACAGAGGACGTTGACGAGTTCACTCTCCAGTCGCTTATGCAGTACAAGGAAAAGAAGTTCTGTTCCGCAACAAACGACGACCTCGGAATTGAGAACGAAGAAAAAGAGGGCGAGGAAAAGGACAGCAGTGCGCTGCTCACGTTTGTCAAAGAAACTCTCGGTGACAAGGTAAGCGAGGTTACAGCCTCCAAAAAGCTTGTTTCTCACCCTGTTTGTCTTACTGCAAAGGGCGGAATTTCGTTTGAAATGGAAAAGTACTTCAACTCCGTTCAGCCCGACTCGGGTATGAAGGCTCAGAGAGTGCTTGAGCTCAACCTCTCGCACCACGCAGTAAAGACAATGGAGGAGCTTATTCAGACAGACATTGAAAAGGCGAAGAAGTATGCAGAGGTGCTTTATTGTCAGGCACTTCTTATTGCAGGACTTCCGCTTGAAAATCCGTCGGAATACACCGATTTGATTTGCTCTATTATTTAAAACAGAAAGCTATAATTAAAACCGCCGTTTGGTTTTGAACGGCGGTTTTTTATATTAGTTTGTAGAGTGAAGTGTGGAGTTTTGGTCGAGTGAATAGCTTGCAATAATTCAAAAGTTGAATGCCCGAATTAATTTATATGCGGCGTTGCCGCAGGCAAGTATTTTATTTGTTTTTATCTCAAATGTAGGGAACGGTCTTGACCGTTCCGATTACCCATAGGTTAGCTGTAATCCTGCGGAACAGTCAAGACTGTTCCCTACACTGTTGTGCATTACTATAATAATTATAAAATTAAAATTCAATTTTTGCGAACGGGACGTCTGGGAAGCCGTCCCCTACGGATAGAGAAGGAAATGTTTATGCTTAATTTCGTAAGGGATGGGTTCCTACACGTCCCGAAACGTTTAAAATATAGCAACATAAAATCAACAAACAAACATTTCCAAACAATACGCACTATTATAAATTCGGAAATTTGCGTGTCGAGGCACTCGACCGACCGTTAACTGTACACACAAAGTCCTATACTAAAAATCATAAACACTGTCGGGTGTTTCTTTCGATGAAAAAATAAACTCCAAAGGAAATTATATTTCCTTTGGAGAATTAAAACTGAAAAATTTTAAAAAATCTTAAAAATCGGCTCAATTTCCTTAAAAATCCTCTTGACAACTTGATAAGTTAGCTTTAAAATAGTAAAATGTACCATAATGGGGATATGTACCGACGAGGTAGGAAATTTTTTGAAAAACACAACTTAACAAAGGGATATTATCACAAATATTTCTTTGTGTCAAGATGTTTTTTATTACACTTTTTTTACTTTTACTCACAGTCGGAATATTTCTGTTTTGTTTTAAAATATTTAAGGAGTGATAAGCCTATGGTAAATGTCAAACCCGTAAAGCTTGGCAACACCGAGAGAATGAGCTTTGGTAAAATCGACGAAGTTATCGATATGCCCAACCTTATTGAAATTCAGAAAGCCTCTTACCAGTGGTTTCTTGATGAAGGTCTTAAGGAAGTATTTAAGGACGTGTCGGGTATCACCGATTACCAGAACAACCTCGTTCTCGATTTTATTGATTACACCCTTGACGTGGATCATCCGAACTACAGCGTTATCGAATGTAAGGTGCGTGACGCAACATATTCGGCGGCTCTGCGTGTAACTGCAAGACTTCTGAACAAGTCGACGGGCGAAATTAAGGAAAGCAACGTGTTTATGGGTGATTTCCCGCTTATGACTCCGAGCGGAACATTCGTAATCAACGGTGCAGAGCGTGTTATTGTTTCACAGCTTGTAAGAAGCCCCGGCGTATACTATAAAATGGACCACGACAAAACAGGTAAGGAGCTTTACTCTACAACAGTAATTCCTAACCGTGGTGCGTGGCTTGAATATGAAACAGACGTAAACGACGTTTTCTATGTTCGTATCGACAAGAACAGAAAGCTTCCCGTTACATCGTTTATCAGAGCGCTCGGCTTGGGTTCTGACGCTGAAATCCTTGAATATTTCGGCGACGACGAGAGAATTAAGGCTACTATCGAAAAGGATCAGGCTTCAAACGTTGAAGAGGGTCTTATTGAGGTTTACAAAAAGCTCCGTCCGTCAGAGCCTCCGACAGTTGACAGCGCAAGAACTCACATAAACAATCTGTTCTTTGACCCCAACCGCTACGATATGTCAAGGGTCGGCAGATATAAATACAACAAAAAGCTCGGCATTGCAAACCGCCTTGAGGGACAGATTCTTGCAGAACCTATTGCAAACCCCAGAACAGGCGAGGTTATGGCTCTGCGTGACGAGAAGATTTCAAAGGAAAAGGCTTTTGAAATTGAAAACGCAGGCGTAAACGTAGCATACGTAAAGGCTGCCGACGAAACAATCGTAAAGATTATTTCAAACGGTATGGTTGACATCGGCTGCTATGTTGACTTTGACGCTGAGGCTGAGTGCGAAATCAAGGAGCACGTTCGCTTCGACGTTCTCTGTGAAATTCTCGACAGCGCATCAGATGAAGATGAGCTTAAGTCAATGCTCCGTGAGCGTGCGGCAGAGCTTGTTCCCAACCATATCACAGTTGAGGACATCTTTGCCACAATCAACTACCTCAACTGCGTAGCACACGGCGTAGGAAACACCGACGATATCGACCACCTCGGCAACAGACGTATCCGCAGCGTAGGCGAGCTTTTGCAGAATCAGTTCAGAATCGGTTTTTCAAGACTTGAAAGAGTAGTAAGAGAGAGAATGACAACCCAGTCGCAGGATATGGACTCGCTTTCTCCCAACTCACTTATAAATATCCGTCCCGTAACAGCGGCAATCAAGGAATTCTTCGGTTCATCTCCGCTTTCGCAGTTTATGGACCAGACAAACCCGCTTGCAGAGCTTACTCACAAGCGTCGTCTTTCAGCTCTCGGTCCCGGCGGTCTTTCACGTGACCGTGCTGGATTCGAGGTTCGTGACGTTCACTACACCCACTACGGCCGTATGTGTCCTATCGAAACCCCTGAAGGACCTAACATCGGTCTTATCTCATACCTTGCTTCGTTTGCAAAAATCAATAAGTACGGCTTTGTTGAGGCTCCTTTCCGTAAGATTGACAAGGAAACGGGCGTTGTAACCGACGAGGTTGTATATATGACAGCAGACGTCGAGGATAACTACGTTGTAGCTCAGGCTAACGAGCCGCTCGACGAAAACGGCAGATTTGTTCATTCAAGAGTTGTCGGACGTTACCGTGACGAGTTCGTCGAGCTTCCTCCCGACAGATTTGACTATATGGACGTTTCGCCTAAGATGGTTGTATCAGTTGCTACGGCAATGATTCCGTTCCTCGAAAACGACGACGCAAACCGTGCTCTTATGGGTGCTAACATGCAGCGTCAGGCTGTTCCGCTTCTCCGTTCAGAGGCTCCTATTGTCGGAACGGGTATGGAATACAAGGCAGGCACAGACTCAGGCGTTTGTATTCTTGCCGAGGAAGACGGTATTGTAATGAGCGTTGACGCCCGCAACATCCGTGTTCAGTACGACTCCGGCAGAGTTCAGGACTTTGAGGTAATCAAGTTCCTGCGTTCAAACCAGGGTACGTGCTTCAATCAGCGTCCTATTGTTGAAAGAGGACAGCGTGTCAAGAAAGGCGAGGTGCTCGCAGACGGACCTGCAACAGACAACGGCGAAATTGCAATCGGTAAAAACGCTCTCATCGGCTTTATGACATGGGAAGGCTACAACTACGAGGACGCCGTACTGTTAAATGAAAAAATCGTTCGTGACGATGTTTACACCTCAATCCACATTGAGGAATACGATACAGAGGCAAGAGATACAAAGCTCGGCCCGGAAGAAATTACAAGAGATATCCCGAATGTCGGCGAGGACGTACTTAAGTACCTCGACGAGGACGGTATCATTCAGATTGGCTCCGAGGTTAAGGCAGGAGATATTCTCGTAGGTAAGGTTACTCCGAAGGGTGAAACCGAGCTTACGGCTGAGGAAAGACTCCTCCGTGCAATCTTCGGTGAAAAGGCAAGAGAGGTAAGAGATACTTCTCTGCGTGTGCCTCACGGCGAATGCGGTACTGTTGTTGACGTTAAGGTGTTTACACGTGCCGAAAGCAGAAATGAGCTTCAGCCCGGCGTTAACAAGGTAGTAAGAGTTTACCTTGCGCTCAAGCGTAAAATCAGCGTAGGCGATAAGATGGCAGGCCGTCACGGTAACAAGGGTGTCGTTTCAAGAATCCTCCCTGTTGAGGATATGCCCTTCCTTCCCGACGGTACTCCGCTTGACATCGTGCTCAACCCCTTGGGCGTACCTTCGCGTATGAACATCGGTCAGGTGCTTGAGGTTCACCTCGGCTATGCGGCTAAGGCACTCGGCTGGAAGATTATGACACCCGTATTTGACGGCGCACACGAGCAGGATATCTTTACTGCTCTTAAAGACGCAGGCTACAGCGAGGACGGTAAGACTTGGCTTATCGACGGACGTACGGGCGAACGCTTTGACAACCCCGTAACGGTAGGCTATATGTACTACCTCAAGCTGCATCACCTCGTTGATGAAAAAATCCACGCAAGAAGCACAGGTCCTTACTCTCTCGTTACACAGCAGCCTCTGGGCGGTAAAGCTCAGTTCGGCGGTCAGCGTTTCGGTGAAATGGAAGTTTGGGCGCTTGAGGCTTACGGCGCAGCATATACACTTCAGGAAATTCTTACCGTTAAGTCGGACGACGTTGTAGGCCGTGTAAAGACTTACGAGGCTATCGTAAAGGGACAGAATATTCCTTCTCCGGGTATTCCCGAATCATTCCGAGTTCTTATCAAGGAGCTTCAGTCGCTTGCTCTTGATGTTCGTGTGCTTGACAGCAACGGCGAGGAGATTGACATCAAGCAGAAGTTT
Organism: Ruminococcus sp.; assembly: GCA_051880935.1. Lineage (GTDB taxonomy): Bacteria > Bacillota > Clostridia > Oscillospirales > Acutalibacteraceae > Ruminococcoides. The sequence goes on along the minus strand of JBJEOX010000206.1, from coordinate 3,933 downwards.
GACGAGGACGAGGATATTGCAGATGCAACAGCTCCGTCAGAATTTGATGAAGAAAACGTTATGACCTCAATGGACGGCTATACGCTTGACGAGGGCGGCGAAGAAGGCAATATGTTTGACGATTCGCTTGCCGACGAAGAAGACGATGACGATTTCTTTGATTTTGACGATTTTGACAACGATGAAATGTAAGGAGGAAGTACAATGATAGATAATAATGTTTTTGACTCAATAAAAATCGGACTTGCTTCCCCTGATCAGATAAGAGCGTGGTCTTACGGCGAGGTTAAAAAGCCCGAAACCATCAATTACCGCACACTCAAGCCTGAACGTGACGGCTTGTTCTGCGAACGCATTTTCGGACCGACAAAGGACTGGGAGTGCCACTGCGGAAAGTACAAGAGAATCCGCTTCAAGGGCAAGGTCTGCGACCGCTGCGGCGTTGAAGTTACACGTGCAAAGGTAAGACGTGAGCGTATGGGTCACATCGAGCTTGCAGCTCCCGTTTCACACATCTGGTATTTCAAGGGTATTCCTTCAAGAATTGCCCTTATGCTCGATATTTCTCCTAAGGCACTTGAAAACGTACTTTATTTTTCACAGTACATTGTAACCAACCCCGGCGACTGCCGTGACCTTGCAAAGCTCCAGTGCCTTACTGAAACTGAATACAACGATATGCGTGAAAAGTACGAGGACGACTTTGAGGCAGGAATGGGCGCTGAGTCCATTAAAAAGCTCCTTGAAGAAATCGACCTTGACGCTCTTTCAAAACAGCTTAAGGAGGAGCTTGAATCAGCTTCGGGACAGAAAAGAGTTCGTCTTTTAAAGCGTCTTGACGTTGTAGAAAGCTTCAGACTGTCGGGCAACCGTCCTGAATGGATGATTCTTGACGTTGTTCCGGTAATTCCGCCGGATATCCGTCCTATGGTTCAGCTCGACGGCGGACGTTTTGCAACATCCGACTTAAACGACCTCTATCGCCGTGTTATCAACAGAAACAACCGACTTCAGAAGCTCCTTGAACTCAATGCGCCTGAAATCATCATCCGCAACGAGAAGAGAATGTTGCAGGAATCTGTTGACGCACTTATCGACAACGGCAGAAGAGGCAGACCCGTAACAGGTCCCAACAACCGTGCGCTTAAGTCACTTTCCGATATGCTCAAGGGTAAGCAGGGACGTTTCCGCCAGAACCTTCTCGGTAAGCGTGTTGACTACTCGGGACGTTCGGTTATCGTTGTAGGTCCTGAACTCAAAATGTACCAGTGCGGTCTTCCTAAGGAGATGGCTCTTGAACTGTTCAAGCCGTTTGTTATGAAACGCCTTGTTGAAACAAAGGCTGAACAGAATATTAAATCAGCAAGAAAAGCAGTTGAGCGTGCAAAGGACAACGTATGGGACGCTCTTGAGGTTGTAATCAAGGGACACCCTGTTCTCCTCAACCGTGCGCCTACACTTCACCGTCTTGGCATTCAGGCATTCGAGCCTGTACTCGTTGAAGGACGTGCGCTTAAGCTTCATCCGCTTGTATGTACAGCTTACAACGCTGACTTCGACGGCGACCAGATGGCTGTTCACGTTCCGCTTTCGGCTGAAGCTCAGGCAGAGGCAAGATTCCTTATGCTTGCCGCTAACAACCTGCTCAAACCCTCAGACGGTCAGCCTGTTGCCGTTCCGACACAGGATATGATTCTCGGTTCCTACTATCTTACACTTGATAAGGACGGAGAAGCGGGTGAAGGCAAAGTGTTCCGTGACATTGACGAGGTTATGATGGCGTATCAGACCGGCGTAATCCAGCTCCACTCCAAAATCAAGGTTAGACGTGAGATGGAAATTGACGGCAAAATCGAGTCTGCACTCGTTGATACCACAATCGGTAAGATTATCTTCAACAACCCGATTCCGCAGGATTTAGGCTTTGTTGACCGTTCAATCCCCGAAAACAGATTCAAGTTTGAGGTTGACTTCCTTGTAGGCAAGTCAGGACTTAAAAAGATTATTGACAGATGTATTAAAATTCACGGCACTGCAAAGACAAGTCAGGTGCTTGACGATATCAAGGCACAGGGCTACAAGTACTCAACAAAGGGTGCTATCACCGTTGCAGTTTGTGACGCCGTAATTCCTCCGCAGAAGAAGGAAATCATTGCTAAGGCTGAGGAAGAAGTAGACGTAATCCGTGATGAATATATGATGGGTCTTCGTTCCAATGAGGAGCGTTACGACGAAATTCTCCGCATCTGGGAGAAAGCTACTAACGACGTAACCGACGCACTTCAGAAGAACCTTGACCGCTACAACCCAATCTTTATGATGGCTGACTCAGGTGCTCGTGGTAGTATGAGCCAGATTCGTCAGCTCGCAGGTATGCGTGGTCTTATCGCCAACACATCAGGTAAAACAATCGAAATTCCGATTCGAGCTAACTACCGTGAAGGTCTTAACATCCTCGAATACTTTATTTCATCTCGTGGTGCCCGTAAGGGTCTTGCCGATACAGCGCTCCGTACAGCCGACTCTGGTTACCTCACACGTCGTCTTGTTGACGTATCTCAGGAGGTTATCATCCGTGAGGATGACTGCGGAACCACAGAAGGTCTTGAAATATTCGACATCAGGGCAGGCGAGTCAAACGTAATCGAAGGACTCCACGAACGTCTTATCGGACGTTATCTGCTTGATGACTTCTGCGACTCAAACGGCAACGTGCTTGTTTCAAAGGACGTTATGATGGGTGACAAGGAAGCTGACATCATCGTAAATTCGGGTGTTGAAAGCATCAAAATCCGTTCCGTACTTTCCTGCCGTGCAAAACACGGTGCGTGCAGAAAGTGCTACGGCTCTAACCTTGCTAACCGTCAGCCTGTTACAGTCGGCGAGGCTGTCGGCATCATCGCCGCTCAGTCAATCGGTGAGCCGGGTACACAGCTTACAATGAGAACGTTCCACACCGGCGGTGTTGCATCTGCCGAAGATATCACTCAGGGTCTTCCGAGAGTTGAGGAGCTGTTCGAAGCACGTAAGCCTAAGAGCCTTGCAATCATCAGTGAAATCGACGGTGAGGTTCGTTTTGAAGAAATCAAGAACGCCCGTCACGCAGTAATCTACAACAAGGAAACGAGCGATGAGAGAGCATATCTTATCCCGTTCGGCTTCCGTGTAAAGGTGCAGGAAGGACAGCAGATCAAGAAGGGTGATAAAATCACCGACGGTGCTGTTAATCCGCACGATATACTCGACATTCTCGGACCTGAGGCTGTAATGAACTACCTTATCAGCGAAGTTCAGAGTACCTACCGTTTACAGGGTGTTGAAATCAACGATAAGCACATCGAGGTTATTATTCGCCAGATGCTGCGCAAGGTAAGAGTTGACGACGCAGGAGATACCAAGTTTATGTCAGGTCAGACCTACGACAAGAACGAGGTGCTTGCCGAGAACGAGGAAATCAAAAAGCGTATTGCCGCAGGTGAAGAGGGTCTCAGAGAAGCTACCTTTACACAGCTTCTGCTCGGTATTACAAAGGCTGCTCTTGCAACCGACAGCTTCCTCTCAGCCGCTTCATTCCAGGAAACAACAAGAGTTCTTACCGACGCCGCAATCAAGGGCAAGGCTGACCCGCTTGTTGGTCTTAAGGAGAACGTAATCATCGGTAAGCTTATCCCTGCCGGTACGGGTATGAGAAGATACGCAAACGTTGAGCTTGAAAGCAACGCTCCCACAGCAGTTGCCGAAAGCGAAGCCCCCGCAGAAGTAATTGAAACTCCGTCAGTTGACGAAGAAACACCTGCTTTTGCAGAGGAATAATCTGATATTTAAAGGCACATCGAAAGGTGTGCCTTTTGTGTTTCTGCTTTAAAAACTAAAAAAGCTAAACGATAATTTAGCAAATTAACAATGTACAATTAACAATTATGGTCGAGTGGG
>JBJEOX010000205.1:0-2265 GCA_051880935.1 Ruminococcus sp. | reverse complement strand
GACATCTTCAGACAAACAAAGTAAGGCAAATTGTCGATAAGGTTGATTTGATTCAGTCGGTTGATTCGGTAAAGCTTGCAAATGAAATTGCAAAGCAATCCTTAAAGCACAATAAGACTACAGATATTCTTGTTGAAGTAAACATAGGCAGAGAAGAAAACAAATCAGGTGTATATCCTGAAAACCTTGAAGAGTTGCTTTGTGAAATATCGAAAATTGAGGGAATTTCGGTCAAAGGACTTATGACAATACCACCTGTTTGTGATAATAAACATAAAATTTCAAAATATTTTAATAATATGCATAATATATTTATTGACATATCGTCAAAAAAATTAGATAATATAAGTATGACTATTCTTTCAATGGGAATGTCTGCCGATTATTATGAAGCGATATTGGAAGGCGCCAATATGGTAAGAATAGGTTCGTCGCTTTTTGGCGCAAGAGATTACACATAATTTTAGGAGGAAATATAAATGGCAGGAATTGTTGATAAGTTTAAGCGTATGTGGGACGCACCGGACGACGAATATCAGTACGATGAGTACGGATATGCTGACCAAGGTGACGACGGCTACGAAGAAGAACAGCCCGTTAGGGAAAGAGAACGTGACAGAGAAAAAGACAGAGAAGTCGGCGGAAGAAATAAGGTTGTCAATATAAATGCTACTGCAAAGCTGCAGGTTGGTATTTTCAAGCCTGAAAGATTCGGAGAGGAAACGCGCTCAATTGCAGACGAGCTTATGAAAACTCATACTGTTGTTCTCAACCTTGAAGACACAAACAAAGATATGGCAAGAAGAATTCTTGATTTCTTAAGCGGTGTTGCTTATGCGAACAGAGGCAAAATCAAGAGAGTTGCTACAAATACATACATCATTATTCCGAGCAATGTTGACCTTACAGGCGACGATTTACTCGATGAATTAGAAAACAGCGGTGTATACTTCTGATAAAGACGAGCTTTTTTACTCAAAGCTTGATGACGCTGCCAATTTGTGCTATACTCGTCAAAAGCCGTATTTCTTTCCGTTTCTGAGTGAACGACGACAAGCTTTAGCCGAAAAATACTTAAGAACTATTTACTTTGAAAATTTCTGTTTTTTCGGAGGTTATGAAAACAGTGAGCGCAAAATGCTTGCTTTGTGTTACGATGATTCTAAGCCTGAATTTCCTGTTTCAGCTCTTGAATTTCGTTACCGCAATTGTGATAAGCTAACTCACAGGGATTTTCTCGGTGCTTTAATGTCTCTTGGTATTGAACGTGAAACCGTAGGAGATATTCTTGTTGAGGACGGAAGAACGGTAGTTTTTATTAAGAGCGAGCTTAAAGATTATATAATTTCTCAGATTTCCAAAATAGGCAATGTCGGAGTAAAACTATACGACGCTGATTTATCAAAGCTGCCCAAAGGCAGAGGAACCGAGGAACTGTCGCTTGTTGTTTCATCACTCAGGCTTGATAATATCGTTGCAGCCGTAACCGGGCTTTCACGAGAAAAAACTAAGTCGCTTATACTGACAGGCAACGTCAGTATAAATTACATTCAGACAATGAATATCAGTCAGATAGCCAATGCCGGAGATGTACTGATTATTCGAGGAAAAGGAAAATATATTCTGAACGCCGTAATGGGTGAAACAAAAAAGGGGCGTATCAGGATTTCTCTAATTCATTTTAGATAAGGAGTGCATACAGATGCTTACAATTGATGAAATTAAAAATATCAGCTTCAGAAAAGCTACCTTAAGCGGTGGTTACAGAGCAGAAGATGTTGATGCTTTTATTGACGAGGTTATTGCTTCGTTTGAACAGCTTAAAAAGGAAAAAACAAATCTTGTTCATAAAATTGATATACTTGCTACTCGTGTTGAGCAGTATAAATCGGATGAGGAAACTGTCAGAAATGCACTTTTAGCTTCTCAGAAGGTTTCCGATGCCTGCATCAGAGAGGCAAAAGAGAAGGCTATAAAAATTGTTCGTGATGCTGAAAACAAAGCTCAGGCACTTCTTGTTGATGCCAACAGAATGACTGCAATCGAAAAGGAAAATTACCTTCAGCTTCAGTCTGACGCTGTTGCACTCAGAAATGAGCTTATTGAGCTTTACAGAAATCATATTAAGGCTATCGACGACCTTCCGACAGCAGCCGATCTTGAAGCTTCTAAAAGCACTCTTGATGAAAAATATCCTACAGAAGATATAAAAGAAGAGCCTGCTCACGAAGAAATTGAACCTTATTCTGAAGAACAGACAGAAGA
>JBJEOX010000204.1:0-11839 GCA_051880935.1 Ruminococcus sp. | reverse complement strand
AGCGGTAGGCAAAGCCTGTTCTTTCGGGAACGTATTCTTTAATGCCGAAACCGTCGGGATAATCCTCTGCGGAGTTTTCAAAAACTTCCTTTGTTCTCACAGCTGCAAGTGAAATTACATCGTCGTCGTTTTCGCCCGTAAGGCTCGCCTGAGGAAGTACGGCAACCTGCAAGCCCTTGAACATAAAGCAATAGCCCTTATAGCCGTTGCCGAATTCTCCGAGCTTGAACACCTTTGATTTTTTGCGGTAGAGCCTGAATTCTTCTTCAAGAGCTTCAAGTTCTTCCTGCGTTGCCCCCCTCTTTTTAGCGTCGTTAAATGCCTTATCTCTCTTTTTCCAGTAGTCCTTCGGCGTGCGCTCGTTTGCGCTGCGCTCCGCCTCGGCAACGGTTTCAACAAAGTACTTTCTGAAAGAAGTGCTGTCTGTGGTTGAAAGGGCGTTTGCAATAATCACAACGTCGGGTCTGTTCCCGGACCTTGCAATCTCGTCAAGCGAAGCCTTGATTTTCCCTGACCTGAGAACGGTGTTTTTAACGCCTGTCAGCGTGTAGCCGTATTTGTCAAGCCTTGCCTTAAGCTCGGGCTTTTTGTCGACAAGACCGACAGCGTTTTTGCTTCTTACCACAGAAATAATTTCAATATTAACCTGATTCACCTGAGTATCACCCCTTGCACATTAGAACACTTAAAATTACTCATAAATCTTAAGTAACAGGTTACGATATTTTATAATATTCTATGTTACAGCCTGCTTATATCAGTCGTCGGCTGAAATATATGTTATCCTAAGGTTTTGCAGAGCCTCGTCAACAAGCGGTGCAAAGCCTGCCTTCTCCTGAGCCTCTTTGACGTATTTTAAAACAGGTCTTGTGCGAGGGTGCTTAGGTGTAAACACCGTACAGCAATCCTCATAAGGCTCAATCGAAGTTTCGTAGGTATCTATCTTATATGAAATATCAATAATTTCCTGTTTATCCATACCAATCAGCGGTCTGAACACAACCATATCGGTCGCTTCGTCGGTACAGCCGAGTGCGCCGATTGTCTGGCTTGCAACCTGACCGAGGCTTTCGCCCGTAATGAGTGCCGAGCAGTCGTTGTCAAGCGCAATTTTCTCGGAAATTTCCATCATCAGACGGCGCATAATGATTGTAAACAGTTCCTCGGGACAATCGTCCTTTATCTTCTCCTGAATTTTTGTAAACGGAACGGTATACATTGTCATTCTGCCTGCATAGCGGCTGACCTTCTGAAGTAGCTTTACAACCTTTTCCTCGGCACGTCTGCTCGTGTAGGGCGGACTTGCAAAGTGAACGGCGGTGAGCTTGATTCCACGCTTAGCCATCATATATGCGGCTACGGGTGAGTCGATTCCTCCGCTTATCAGAATAGCCGCTCTGCCGCCTGTGCCTACTGGAATACCGCCTGCGCCCTTTTCGGGGTCGCAGTGGATATATGCGCCGAAGTCACGGATTTCAACATAAACGGTAACCTCGGGATTGTGAACGTCAACCGTAAGGTGAGGGAATTTTTCAAGAATTACTCCGCCGAGCTCACGGCATATTTCGGGCGACTTGTACGGAAAACGCTTGTCACTGCGCTTTGCCTCAACCTTAAAGGTCTTTGCCGATTTAAGAGTTTTTTCAAGATAAACAGGTGCGGTCTGCAAAACGGAGTCAAGCGTTTTTTCCTCGCAGACAGCCGCTCTCGAATAGGCAACAATGCCGAAAACTCTTGAAATTCTCTCGCACGCCTCGTCCAAATCGATATCCTCCGACAGCGGCTTTACATAGATAGTCGACTGTGCCGAGGTGATTTCAAAACGTCCGAGAGGACTCAATGCAAATTTGATATTCTTCTTTAAAACGTCTTCAAACGAACGGCGGTTGAGTCCCTTTAAAACAATTTCGCCGTCCTTCAAAAGGATAATTTCTTTCATATGCCTTCCTTTTACTATGTGTTTTATATTTATTTGAACGTAGGGACACTCACTCCGTGTCCACACAAAAATTGTATTTCAATTTTTGTGAATGGGACGTCTGGGAAGCCGTCCCCTACGGAAAGGTTTGTTTTCCCTATAATTATGGTTTATTCGGTAAAGTTTGGTTGCCACTACGACTGTAATGCATACGTTTCCTGTGTAGCCGTAGGGGACGGGTTCCTACACGTCCCAAAACGTTTCCAATATATCAAAAATCAATTCAATAAACAAACTTTTCCATACAACACGCATTATTACAGATTCGGAAATTTGCGTGTCGAGGCACTCGACCGCCCCTTAACTCCACACTCCACACTTACTATCGGTGTGCCAGCACCGACAGTCCTGTTTCAATGCATTTGCAAAGCACGTCAATGTCTTCCTTGCAGTTGTATTTTGAAAAGCTGATTCTGATTGCGCTGTCTGCACGTTCCCTTGAAAGTCCCATTGCACTTAAAACGTGGCTCGGCTTGCCCTTTGCGCAGGCACTTCCCGAGGAAACAAAAACGTCAAATTCTTCAAGGAAATGGAGCATCGTTTCGCTCCTCACCCTGCCTGTCGAAATATTCAGCACATAAGGCAGAGCGTTTTCGGGAGAATTTATGCTTACGCCGTCAATGCTTTTCAGCTTTTGCCTTGCATAGTCGTTAAGCTCCGATATTTTCCTGAAATTTTCTTCAATTCTGAATTCCTCGCAGGCAACTCCGAATGCCGCAATCAGCGGCAAAGCCTCCGTACCGGGGCGGATTTTCTTTTCCTGCTCGCCGCCGTACCGGCAAGGAACTATGCGAACGCCTTTTTTAATGTACAGTGCTCCGCACCCCTTTGGTGCGTGAACCTTGTGTGCGCTGACGGTAATCAAATCCGCACAAAGCCGTCTTGCGTTAAGTGCAATTTTGCCGAACGCCTGAACTGCGTCGGTGTGGCAGATTACCTCGCTGTTCTTATCCTTAACGGCAGAAAAAATCTCGCTTACGGGCATTACCGCACCCGTTTCGTTGTTGACGCACATAACGGAAACAAGGATTGTGTTTTCATCAACCTCCTGCAAAACGCTTTCGGGAGTGATTATTCCGTTCTCATTCGGTGAAATTTTCACGACCTCAAAGCCGTCATTTTCAAGCTTTTGTGCCGATTCAATAACACTGCTGTGCTCAACGGAGGAAATAATAATCTTATTTCCACGTCTTTTTTTAGCCTGTGCAACGCCGAAAAGAGCTGTGTTATTAGCCTCTGTGCCGCCGCTTGTAAAGAAAATTTCTTCACTCTGCGCACCGAGCTTTGCGGCAACGGACTTTCTCGCCGATTCAAGCTCTTTCTCCGCATTCATTCCCTTAAGGTGCAGAGATGAGGGATTGCCGTAATTTTCAACCATTATCCTGTATGCTTTTTCAGCCGCTTTTTCAGAAACAGCAGTAGTTGCGCTGTTGTCAAGATAATGTTCCAAAAACGTCCCCTCCCCCGGTCGAGTGCCTCGACACGCAATTCGGGCAGACAGGTCGATATTTCCAAGCCTGCTGTGCCCGACCGTTTCGAAGCTGTTTCCTGCAAAGTCATACATATAAATATACATTTAACATTATACAACATACCGTAAGAAAAATAAAGTGAAAATTTTAACATAAATATTTAAAATACGGACAAAATAAAGGTAAAGAACAGATAACAAAAGGGGTATCATATGATTTCACCAAAAGAATACGATAAAATTGTGAAGAAAAATTCACCGAAAAGTAAATGTTTTGTGAACGGACTCAAAGCGTTTTTAATCGGCGGAGCAATCTGCGCAGTCGGTCAGGGACTTATTAATCTTTACGGCGCAATCGGAATTGAGGAACAGCAGGCAAAAACACTCACCTCGGTAACGCTTGTGTTCCTCGGAATACTGCTTACGGCAATCGGAGTGTACGACAAAATCGCAAAGCACGCAGGCGCAGGAACGCTCGTTCCGATTACGGGCTTTGCAAACGCCGTTTCCTCCCCTGCAATCGAATTCAAGTCCGAGGGCTATGTCGCAGGCTTAGGCGCAAAACTGTTCATCATCGCAGGTCCCGTAATAGTATACGGCGTATCGGCGTCAATAATCTACGGCGCAGTGCTCTGGATTCTGCATATGTTCGGCATAACGCTGTTTTAGCAAGTCGAGTGTCTCGGCACGCATCTTCCCAAATAAAAGCAGTCGGCTGTTCTCCTTTTCGAGAATAACCGACTGCTTTCTGTCATATATAATTATTCAACTTTTGAAAGCTTATCAAGGATTCGTGTCTGGACTTCAATATAATACAGTCTGTCAGCGTCTGTCACTTCCTTATCCTCCATATCACTGAGTTCCTGCATAGTTTCTGAATATTTGTTCAGATAATCATAATACTCGTCCATCATCTCAAGAGGATTGTCCGACTCGGAGTACCTTACCATAAAGTCAATGTACTCGTCAAAGAACTCCTCGTAGCTGTCCATAGCCTTTTTAAACTCCGGCGTAACGCCTGTTGCGGATTTGCTTGACTGCTCTTTCTTCGAGCTTTCTGCCTTTGAGCTTTCGGCTTTTGAAGTTTCTTCCTCCGTAGTTTCTTCTTCGGGTGCCGAAAGATATATCTTCATAACATCAAACGCTGAAAGTGAAACTTCAAGGCTATAGTCCTTGCTGTTTTTAGCACGATAATAATCATCTCCGTTGCTGTAGTCAACATCAAAACCCTTTTCCTTGCAAGCCTTTACATACTCTTTATAGTCGCTCTCCGATGTTTTATCAATCGATACACTCAAACAATCGGAAGAATCATTATTTATCTTTCCTGTTTTTGATTTCGGAACAGGGAGCATTTTTGCAAGGTCGCTGTCAGGCCATTCAATTTCTTCCATTTTTTCCGGTACGTCAAGGTTTAAACTGTAATGGTCATCATAGAAAATCAGCGAAAGGTCATATCCGTCACTGTTGTAAGCCGAATATAATTGGTTTGATTCATTTGCTTCAACAGTATATCCCATTTCTTTGCAGGCTTTTACATATTCATCAAAATCGCTTTCAGACGCTTTGATGCCCATATACAGCGATTCGTCTGTATTTGTAATAATTTCACCGCTGTGTGATTTTGGTTCGGGCAAAAATTCGTTCAGCTTAATATCATTCCAGTCAAAATCCTTATAATCCTGTGTATAGCTTTTGTTTCCCATAAGTGCCAGAAACGGAAAAGCCAGTATCAAAGCCACAATAGTTGTTATAATATGTAGGTTTTTAGCCTTCGTCTTGATAATTCGCAGTCCAAAAAGGAAGGATAAAATATACAGGGCTATCCCAAGTAATCCGACTAAGCCTGAAGCAAAACTGCCGTTTACAAACGCAAGCACAGTAAAAAGCGAGTCAAAAATTATAAATACCACAAGTAATTTACTCAGGATTCCCTTTTTAAATTTTCTTACTGTCTCCTCCTCGTTTTTCTGAGCCTCCTGCTTTAAACGCTCCGACTCAATCTGCTGTCTGCCTTTTTCAACTTCTTTGTACGCCTGCGATTTTATTTTTTCAACTCGGACCGCTTCGGTGTCGCCGAGCAAATCGGAAACCGAATATTTCGTGCCGCAGTACGGACATTCCGTATACTCCTTTGAAGTGTCAATTTCAAGCTGACCTCCGCAGTTTGAGCAAAAAACTGCCGAGGAATTTACATTTTCATTACCCATTTCTTTCCTCCTGAAGTTTCTGAAATCTATTTCAGAAGCCTGCACCTCTTGTTGCGTTCGTCAATCAATATCAGAAGTTCCTCACCCAGAGCCGCAGAAAGCTCAGTGTCTTTTGAAGATACAGCGTCCTCAAAAGCCGCAAACTGCCGCTGAATACTCGTATCAAGCTGTTCAAGTGCGGCATTCGACATAACGTCGCTGAATCTTATCGCCTCATAAACCTTTTTAGCCGTTGCTTTTATTTCAGGCTCATCGGCTGACGCCATAATATGCTCCGCATCGGCTGTAAGCGACCTCATAACAAAAGAATACATTTTTACCTTTTTGTCGATACCGCTTACGGTTTTCGAAAACACAAACGTAAGTATAACGCCGATAAGTGTTGCCGCAAGCACTGCCGAGCAAAGCAAAATGCAAAGCCACATCGGGAACGACGGAATAACCATTGCAAATCCGCCTGCAATAAACATTGCAACAAGTCCCGTAAGACTTGCTTTAAACGTCGGCAGGTTGTATACGGTCTTTTGAGACTCGTCTGATTTCAACGCAAAAAACGAACAGGCAAGCTGAAGTAAAAAGGTAACAGTAATGAATATGTAACCAACCCGGAACACACCGCAGAATCTCGTCGGCAGAGGTATCAGAAATGCCGCAAGGCTGAAAACAGCAAAGCACAAAGCCCATATTACGGTATAAACCTTAAAAGACTTCATAATTTTCATTCACCTCTTTTTGTACCGCACTTCGGGCAGAACCTGCCTTTGCGTTCAAAAGCATATCCGCAATTTTTGCAGAAATCGGGTGAGCCGGCAACAGGCGTACCGCACTCCTCACAGAATAACGCTCCTGCGCTTATTTTTGCACCGCAGTTTTCGCAGAATCTCAACTCAGCCTGAGTCGGTACGGAATTCCTCCGGGAAGAATCAACTGCATCTCTCATCATATTGCCGACCATTGAGCCAACAGCGCCGCCAACGCCTGCCATAGTGCCAAAGCCTACTCCCATATTGGTAAACTCGCCTACAGCCTCGTTCTGAGCAATTTTTTCAGCCACGTCAAATCCACGCTCCTGACTGTATGTATATCCTTCCTGCGAACGCTTTGTCGCCTGAGCCTTTGAGTCGATAACCGTCTTTTGCGCCTCTGTTTCGGCATAGATAATTTCGGTCTGCTGTTTAAGCTTTGCCTCTGCAATGTCTGCATACTGACGAAAATGAAGCTCCTTGAATTTCTCATACTGAGCGTCACCGTCAGGCTTCATCACCTTGGAAACAAAAAAGCGTTCAAGCGACACGCCGTAATCGGCAAAGTCGGGAACAAGCAGTTTTTTGATTGCCTCTGAAAATCTCGTGAGATTTTCGTCAATTTCAAAAATGCTTATGCTTTCCGATTTAATTGTCTGAGCAATGTAGGTTTTGACCTTGGTCATCAGAAACGCTCTGAAACACCTTGTCAGCGACTGCTGAGTAAGTCCGTTTTCCGTTCCGACAAGCTTTACAAGCAGTCTTTTGCTGTCAACTGCCTGCAAGCTCATCTCACCCGACGCACCCAGCGACAAAGGGAATTTATAGGTTGGCTCAATAAACTGTACTCTTGTGTCAGTTCCCCATTTTATGGCCATCTGCTCGGTTTTATTGATGAAATAAACCTCGCAGTGAAAAGGTGAAATTCCGCCGCTTGCAAGCCTCAGCGCTCTGCCCAAAAGAGGAATATTCTGAGTTTTAAGAGTGTATCTGCCCGGACCGAACAAATCAAGAGCCTGACCGTTCAAAAAGAAAACGGCTTCCTGATTTTCGTGAACAATCAGCTGTGACAATGTGTTGAAATCCTCACGAGGATATTTCCATATGAAGGTGCTGTTGTCCCCTTCGTACTTTATGACGTCAAAGAATCCGGGCATTTAGTCGTCCTCCTTGATTTCAAGGTTTTCAACAGCAAATTCCAGACACATCTGAATGATTTCATTCCTTGTACGTCCCGTCTGTTCAGCAATTTTGTCAAGTTCTTCAACCAGTTCATTCGTAAGTCTTGATGACACTACCATAGTTCCGCCTCTGTACTTTTTTGAAGTAATAATTAGTTTTTTATTCATTTACTTCACCTTTCTGTTACTATAGTACTACATTTGTAATTACTTGTCAACCACAATTGTAGTTTATTTTAAAATACATTTGTAATTTTCTTTGTTTTTGCCTTTAAATCTACATATAATCATTATAAACTACAAATGTAATTATTGCAACAGTATCAAATAATTCAGCGGTATTTTATTAGTTCTTTACAGTGACAGCGTTCTGAAATTGTCGTTCAGAATATTACAGCTGTTGTTCAGCTTTTCAATTTCCTCCTCGGTGAGCTTCATTTCAAGAATACGCTTTGCACCTCCTGCGTTTACAAAGCAGGGATTACCGATAAATACGTCCTTTTTACAGCCGTATTCTCCCCTCAGCCTTGTCGAAACCGTCAGAACGGAATTTTCGTCGTTTAAAATCGCCCTTGCTATCCTCACAATCGCCATACCTATTCCGTAATACGTTGCGCCCTTTGCCTCGATAATCTCCTGAGCCGCAGTGCGAACGTCAACGGCGATTTTTTCAAGCTCCTCCATAGAATACGTCTGCGAATTGTCGGCAAGCACATCCTTAATCGGCTTTACGGCTAAAATAGCCTGACTCCACGGCACAAACTCGCTGTCGCCGTGCTCGCCGATAACGTAAGCGTGAATATTCCTCGGGTCAATCTCAAAATATTCGCCCATAAGATAGCGCAGTCTTGCCGTATCAAGCGTTGTTCCTGTACCGATAACCTTAGCCGCATTGAATCCCGAAAGCTCAAACGTAACCCTCGTCATAATGTCAACGGGATTTGTCGCAACGAGGAAAATTCCGTCAAAGCCGCTCTGAACCACACTCGGCACAATGGAAGAAAAAACCTTCGTGTTCCTCTGCAAAAGCTCCAGTCTGCTCTCGCCCGGCTTCTGATTTACTCCTGCGCAGATTACCGCAATGTCAGCGTCAGAGCAGTCGCCGTAGCTTCCGCTGTAGATTTTCATACTTGAATTTGAAAACGCAAGTCCGTGATTCAAATCCATAGCTTCGCCGTTGGCACGCTTTTCGTTGATGTCAATGAGCACCAATTCATCACAAAGATTGCGGTTAAGCGCCGCATAGGCAAAGCTCATTCCGACCATTCCCGTACCGATAAGTACAATTTTTTTCCTGTTGTCAGCCATAAATTTCTCCCTTTCATTAATCAACTTTTTCCGCAGCAGTTTATGCGAAAATTATAAAAGCTCTATTATTTTCTGCCGACGGCGTTTTATTATTCCGAAAAATTGTTCCGTATTAATAATTCTTTGATATATTTAATCGCAAATCAAAATTTCCAACATTTTCACATCAAATATGTAAAAAATATGAAAAAACTCCTTGAAAACCACTACTTTTTATGCTAATATTAATAAGATAAAGCTATACACTTTAAAATGTTTTATTGTGAATTTTTAGTATTAAATGAAAGGAAATGAGAAAATGTACAAAATAGTTAAGAAAAAAGTTCTTAACCCCACTGTTACATTGATGGAAATTGACGCTCCGCTTATCGCAAAAAAGGCAGAGCCCGGTCAGTTCATCATTCTCAGAGTTGATGAGGACGGCGAGCGTATTCCGCTTACCGTTGCAGGCTATGACAGAGAGGCAGGAACAGTAAGAATCATCTTCCAGATTGTCGGCGCAACTACCGAAAAGCTCAATCACCTTGAAGAAGGCGACTGCATTCACGACTTCGTAGGTCCTCTCGGCGTTCCCACACACACCGACGGTCTTAAAAAGGTTTGCGTAGTCGGCGGCGGCGTTGGCTGTGCAATTGCACTTCCCGTTGCTGAAAAGCTCCACGAGCTCGGCTGTGAGGTTCACTCAATTGTCGGCTTCAGAAACAAGGACCTCGTTATTCTTGAAGACGAATTCAAGGCTTGCTCCGACAAGTTTATTCTTATGACCGACGACGGCTCCTACGGCGACAAGGGCGTTGTTACCGCTCCGCTTGAAAAGCTCATTAACGACGGCGAAAACTACGACCTCGTTATCACAATCGGTCCGCTTATTATGATGAAGTTCGTTGTCAAGACAACAAAGCCCCACAACATTCCCACAACCGTTTCAATGAACCCGATTATGATTGACGGAACAGGTATGTGCGGCGGCTGTCGTCTTACAGTAGGCGGAGAAACAAAGTTTGCCTGCGTTGACGGTCCCGACTTTGACGGCTTCAAGGTTGACTTTGACGAGGCTATGAAGCGCGGCTCAATGTACAAACCCTTTGAACGCCACGCTTACGAAGAAACCTGTAATCTTTTCAAAAAGGAGGTTGAGTAATTATGCCTAATATGTCACCCAAAAAGGCACCGATGCCAACCCAGGACCCCGATGTAAGAAATAAAAACTTCCTTGAGGTAGCAACAGGCTACACTCAGGAGGTTGCTATAGAAGAGGCACAGCGCTGTCTTAACTGCAAAACAAAGCCCTGCGTTGCAGGCTGTCCCGTACATATTGCAATTCCCGACTTCATCAAGGAGGTTGCAAACGGCAATTTTGCGGCGGCTTACGACGTAATTTCCGAGTCAAGCTCACTTCCTGCCGTATGCGGACGTGTTTGCCCTCAGGAAACACAGTGCGAATCAAAGTGCGTAAGAGGCATCAAGACCGAGCCTGTAGGTATCGGCAGACTTGAGCGCTTCGTTGCCGACTGGCACAACGCTCAGCCGAACGCTGAGGTTCACAAGCCCGAATCAAACGGTCACAAGGTAGCCGTTATCGGCTCAGGTCCTGCCGGTCTTACCTGCGCAGGCGACCTTGCAAAGAAGGGCTATGACGTAACTGTATTCGAGGCTCTCCACCTTGCAGGCGGCGTACTCGTTTACGGCATTCCCGAATTCAGACTGCCCAAGTCGATTGTTCAGAAAGAGGTTGACACTCTCAAACAGCTCGGCGTTAAGGTAGAAACAAATATGGTAATCGGCAGAGTAATCTCAATTGACGAGCTTATGGACGAATACGGCTTTGAGTCTGTATTCATCGGCTCGGGCGCAGGACTTCCCAGATTTATGAATATCCCCGGTGAAAACCTCTGCGGTGTTTACTCGGCTAACGAGTTCCTCACAAGAACAAACCTTATGAAGGCTTACAAGGACGACCCGACAACTCCGATTATGCACGCTAAAAAGGTTGCAGTAGTCGGCGGCGGCAACGTTGCAATGGACGCCGCACGTTGTGCAAAGCGTCTTGGTGCCGACGAGGTTTACATCGTATACAGAAGAAGTGAAGAGGAGCTGCCTGCACGTAAGGAAGAGGTTGAGCACGCTAAGGAAGAGGGAATCATCTTCAAGCTTCTCAACAATCCCATCGAAATCATCGGCAACGAGGACGAGTTCGTAACCGGTATGAAGTGCATAAAGATGGAGCTTGGCGAGCCCGACGCAAGCGGCAGAAGAAGACCTGTTCCCGTTGAGGGCAGTGAATTCGTGCTTGACGTTGACGCAGTTATCATCTCAATCGGCACATCGCCCAACCCGCTCATCAAGTCAACAACAAAGGGACTTGACACACAGAAGTGGGGCGGCATTATCGCAGACGAAAACGGTCTTACCTCACGTGAGGGCGTTTACGCAGGCGGCGACGCAGTAACAGGTGCCGCAACCGTTATTCTCGCAATGGGCGCAGGCAAAACAGCCGCATCCGCAATTGACGAGTACATTCAGAATAAGAATAAATAAGCGTTTATTTTAACCAATTACGGTCGGAACACAGCTACATAGTGTTGTTCCGACCGTTTTTTCAGAATGATTTTTAAAACGTAAACGATAATTTAGTGTTGAGTTATAGCAACGTTGACGTAGGGACACGGCGTGCCGTGTCCACACAAAAATTGCAATGCAATTTTTGTGAATGGGACGTGTAGGAACCCGTCCCCTACGGAAATGTTTGTTTGTAGCGATAATGTTGATATGTTTGGTTACGTTTGATAATCACTACGGACACGGCACGCCGTGTCCCTACGACTGTAAATGAAACGTTTGTGCAAAATCGTAGCGAGCGACGCCCTCGTCGCTCAAATTCCTTAAAACAACATTTGCGGGTTTATCCGTGAGCGACGGGGGCGTCGCTCGCTACAGTTATAAAATAA
>JBJEOX010000203.1:0-2270 GCA_051880935.1 Ruminococcus sp. | reverse complement strand
CCCATAAGCCGAAGCGGAGCAAACCACAGAATACAAAGACTGCTTGAATATGCAAATGACTCATTTAATTTCCAATTTTCAGAGGTGCAACTCTAATGGATAAAAAAATGACGTTTGAACAGGCTAACGCAAAGCTTGAAGAGATAGTAAAAAATATGGAAAGTAAAGGTCTTACCTTGCAGGAAAGCGTTGAGCAGTACGCTCAGGCTTGCGAGCTTCTGGCTTACTGTATGAAAGAGCTTGAAACTTGTAAAGGACAGATTGAAGATATAAATGAAAGAATACAGCGCATAAAGAATGGGGAGGGAAACTTAGTTGAAGACTGATTATATTTCTGTTACTGAAAAATATTTATTTGATTTTCTGCCTGACCTTAACTGTAAAGAAAAAAAGCTTATAGAATCTATGAAATACAGCCTTGAAGCAGGCGGAAAGCGTGTGCGTCCCTGCCTTGTTTTTGAATTTGCACAGCTTTGCGGAGAAAATCCCGAAAAAGCGGCGCCGTTTGCCTGCGCAGTTGAGATGATTCATACATACTCGCTTATTCACGACGATTTGCCTTGTATGGATGACGATGATTTAAGACGTGGAAAACCCTCAAATCATATAGTGTACGGTGAGGACACTGCATTGCTTGCAGGAGATGCGCTTCAAACTCTTGCGTTTGAAATAATGAGCAGTGAAAAAACCTCTGAGCTTATCGGCGACAAAGCCTGCCGTAAAGGCGTAAACACACTTGCAAAATACGCAGGTGCTGTCGGAATGGTCGGGGGTCAGGTAATAGACCTTATGAGTGAAAATACTAACGCTCCGATTGAGGTTCTGCGTGAAATGGACTATAAAAAGACTGCCTGCCTGATAAAAGCGGCTTGCGAGCTCGGCTGTATTTGTGCAGGTGCAGATGAAAAATATATAAAAGCTGCCTCGGAATACGGCGAGTGCATTGGTATTGCTTTTCAGATTCAGGACGATATTCTCGATGTAACTTCATCAAACGAGGAGCTTGGCAAGCCTGTCGGCAGTGATTTGGAAAACAGCAAGTCAACCTATGTTTCACTTCTCGGCATTGAAAGATGCCGAGAACTTGTAGATGAACTCACAGAAAAGGCTTTAAAGTCGCTTGAAGTATTCAGCGGTGACGTAAGCAGTCTTTCTGATTTTGCACGTCAGCTTGCCTGCCGTAAAAAATAAGGTTTATTGTAATTAAATTCAGGAAATGGTAAATAACTATGGGTGAATATAAACTTCTATCAAAAATTAAATCACCTAATGACGTAAAACGCTTAAATGAGGACGATATTCCAAAGCTTTGCACCGAAATACGTGAAAAGCTTGTTGAAACCGTATCTGTAAACGGAGGTCATCTTTCTCCGAATCTCGGAGTAGTAGAACTTACCGTAGCTCTGCACAGGAGCTTTAATTTCCCAAAGGACAGCATTGTCTGGGACGTAGGACATCAAAGCTATACGCATAAACTGCTTACAGGAAGATATGAAAACTTTGACACTCTGCGTCAGAAGGACGGTATTTCAGGATTTCCGAAAAGGGCAGAAAGCAAGTACGATGATTTCAACACCGGTCACAGCAGTACCTCAATTTCTGCGGCTTTCGGAATAGCCAATGCAAAAATGTTAAACGGTGACAACAGCCACACTATTGCGGTTATAGGTGACGGTTCGTTTACGGGCGGACTTGCGTTTGAGGCTATGAATAACGCCGGACGTTTTAACAAGAATTTTATTGTAGTGCTTAACGACAATAAAATGTCAATTTCCAAAAACGTCGGTGCTTTTCCTCGTTATCTGACAACCGTAAGAATACAGCCCTGGTATATCAGAGTAAAAAAGCTTACCGAAAAGGTTCTTTCAAAAATTCCGATAATAGGAAAGCCTATTAAGTCATTTTTACAGCACGGAAAGTCAAGAATTAAAAACCTTGTATATAAAAATACGCTTTTTGACTGCTTTGGATTTACTTATTTAGGACCGATTGACGGACATAATATCGAGGAGCTTGAAAACGCCTTTTCAGCGGCAAAGAAGATTAACGCTCCCGTAATGATTCACGTTGTCACCAAAAAGGGAAAAGGCTATCAGCCTGCCGAGGACAATCCGGGTGAGTTTCACGGAATCGGTCAGTTTGACATTGATTCGGGCGAGCCTATTTCAAGCCATAAGGGTTTTTCTTCGGCTTTCGGAAAAACAATGTGCGATTTTGCACAGCAGGATAAAAAAATCTGCGCAATCACAGCCGCTATGTCAACGGGAACA
>JBJEOX010000202.1:0-2288 GCA_051880935.1 Ruminococcus sp. | reverse complement strand
GATAGTGCAGTTATCGCCGATAACCGTAGTTTCGCCGATTACCACGCCCATTCCGTGGTCGATAAAAAGACCTTTGCCGATTGTTGCACCGGGGTGAATTTCTATTCCCGTCTTGTGACGGCTTCGCTGTGAAATCCAGCGGGCAATAAATTTTAAATTGTGTCTGTAAAACCAATTGGCTTTTCTGTGCGACCTTACAGCCTTGAAGCCCGAATAGAGGAAGAAAACCTCCGCCCTGTTTCTTGCGGCAGGGTCACGCTCGAGCACGGCGTTAAGGTCGGATTTAAGTGTTCTGAACAAGTTATCACTTCCGAACGGTTTTTTACTTTATAGGAATTGCTCCGAAACGTTCAGGCAAAGAAAGTTTGTTAATATCAAGCTGTCTGCTCAATTTGCGTGTCGAGGCACTCGACTTTTTTACATTACATTTCAGATATGAAGCGTTTGTTTTCTATAATATAGATAATGCCCGAAATTGCGGCAAAAATTGTTGAAATCCAGATTAAAGCCTCTCCGACTGCGAAGAAAACAACGCTTAGTGTATCGGAAAGTCCCGAAGGGAACGCAAGTCCGATTGACGGCAAATCAAGCACAAACTGCATCACGAGAATTGCGATAATCGCAATCATCTGCGAAACGGTTTTGATTTTGCCGAAGATATTTGCGGCTACGACCTTGCCTTTTGCGGCGGCTGTCAGCCTTATTGACGTTACTGCAAATTCCCTGAACAGTACGATTATTACGGCTACGCAGTCGCAGTAACCGTTCTGCACAAAGCAAAGAAGTGCCGCCAGCACAAGGATTTTGTCGGCAAGCGGGTCTGCAAACTTTCCGAAATCTGTTACAAGGTTATTTTTTCTTGCAATTTTGCCGTCGAGCATATCGGTCAGCGAGGCAATTACAAATATTATCAGTGCGACAAGGTGATGAAGCGGAAAATCAATCAGCATTGCCGCAACGAAAAACGGAACGAGAATTATTCGTCCTACTGTCAGTTTATTGGGTAAATTCATTTTGTTACCTCAATTATTATATAATAATTTGATTTATGTATTGCAAAAATAAATTTTATCTTCTCTTAAAAACAACAATTTCGGGTGAGGTACAGTTTTCACCGTATTCGCTTACCAGCAGAAAATCGAGTCCTGCAACCAAGCCGTAGCATTTTATTAATTCACCGTCGTTGAACTCACATTCAACCTGATTGCCTAAATATATATCATTGTCATCAAGCAGTTTAACAGCCTTACCGTTCGGCATAGGATAAGCTAAATTGACGTATGCTCCGTTTATCGGATAAAGTTCATCAATTTTCGGCATACCTTCGACATTTAATGAATTAAACTCGTCAATCAGTTGTTTTTTGAATAAATCAAAATTCTCTGTTCCGCCGTTTTTAATATATTTATAAACAAAGCATTGTTTACCGAAAGGACAGCCCTTCGATTCAGTACAGCCTTTGCAATTATTATTCTTTCCGTAACCGCAATTATTGCAGTCAGCACCG
This sequence comes from Ruminococcus sp., assembly GCA_051880935.1. Classification (GTDB taxonomy): domain Bacteria; phylum Bacillota; class Clostridia; order Oscillospirales; family Acutalibacteraceae; genus Ruminococcoides. The sequence goes on along the minus strand of JBJEOX010000202.1, from coordinate 781 downwards.
CATATTGATTTCATATTTACCTGCTTTCTGTTATTCTATAAAAAATCGGATAAATAATACTCAGACACGCTCGCCAACAGGGTCACAGCCCATATAGTCGGTAATTTTTACCTTTACAAAGTCGCCTGCCTTCGGCTTTTCGCCGTCGCAGGTGAAGAACACGCAGCCGTCAACCTCGGGTGCGTCGGCGTAGGTTCTGCCGAAAAAGCACTCTGCAAGCTTGTCGTAGCCTTCAACGAGGACTTCAACTTCACTTCCGATAAGGCTTTCGCAGTACTCAGCCATAACGCTCTGCTGGTGCTCCATAATTATGTCGGCACGCTTTTGCTTTATGTCATCGTCAATCTGATTTTCCATAAGAGAAGCCTTTGTGTCCTCCTCCTTGGAGTAAGGAAAACAGCCGAGCCGCTGGAACTTAATCTCTGCGGCAAAGTCAGCAAGCTCCTCAAACTGTTCCTCGGTTTCTCCCGGGAAGCCTGTTATAAAGGTTGAACGGAAAATCACGTTCGGGATTTTTTCCTTTATTTTGTTGAGCAACGCTGTAAGGCTTTCTCTGTTGCCACGGCGGTTCATATTCTTTAAAACCTCGCCGTTGCAGTGCTGAAGAGGAATGTCGATATATTTTACAATCTTGTCTTCCTCTGCAATAACGTCAATAAGCTCGTCGGTCACTCTGTCAGGGTAACAATAGAGCACCCTTATCCAATTAAAGCCGTCAATTTTGCAAAGCCGCTTTAATAGCTTTGCAAGGTACGGCTCGCCGAACAAATCTTCGCCGTAG
>JBJEOX010000201.1:0-2290 GCA_051880935.1 Ruminococcus sp. | reverse complement strand
TTATTTTAATGTTTAAATAATCATCAAAACAGGTCTGAATCAATAATCAGTAAAGCGACCACCCCAAATGGCCGCTTTTGCTGTTGGTTCAGATTTTCTTTTTGTATTACATAATTTAGCAAAAAAATTTAAAAATTATGCACCCAAATCAAACAATTAATTGTTTATATTAATTAGAAGCGCTTCAGAATACAAAAGAGAGTGTGAGAATATTGAAGGACAGGTTTTTGTTGAAATTGAAATATGTAAATGTTTCAATATAATATATAACTGAATATTTGCGAACATCTATTTGTAGAGGAGAGGTTAAAATGAAAAGAATCTTAGCGTCCATTCTTGTTGTTTTGCTTATGGTGAGTACGGCTGCTGTATCTGTCGGAGCGGCAGAAAACAATGCTCTTAGTGTATCAGACGGAACAACAATATCGTTTAACACCGAAACGGCTCTTTATGCTCACGGCGTTCTTAATTCCGCCGACACCGAGGCGTGGCAGTCGTGGCAGAGTGAGCATCTTACAAATTTAAAAGAGACCAATTCATCAGTAAAATACTTCTTTTTGCCGGTATCAGCCGATAACAGCAAGGCTGATATTTACAATGCCTATTCTGAGCCTGTAACTGTAAACGGCACGGAAATTGCGGCTGGCGAAACAGCTCAGATTAACTATGAAGTCGGCAAAAGCTACAGCGTTACTGCTGACAACAAAACCTATACCCTTAAGTTTATGAAATCAAATGCAGAGGCAGGAATATATATCAATAATTCAGATGCAGACGGCAATGGCACAAATCTTACGACCTATCTTAACAAGGATAAGTCGAGAAGTGCTGCGGCAACAGGAGCAATCGTAGAGCCTGACGGAAGCGTTGACAATACTTCAATCAAAAAGATTAAAGGCAGAGGCAACACAACCTGGACAATGCCTAAAAAGTCGTACAATATTACATACAGCGATAATGTAAGCATAGCAGGAATGAGTAAGGGCAAAAAATATTCAATCCTTGCGAATTATCAGGATGATTCTCTTTCAAGGAACAGATTTCTCTATGACCTTTCAGACGCTGTAGGTATGCCCTATGCTTCTGATTCACGTTATGTTGATTTTTATGTCAACGGATTTTACTGGGGTTCCTATCAGATGTGCGAGAAAATCGAGGTCGGCAAAAACAGCCTGATTAACGATATTGATGATGAGGCATATCTTAATCAAGACGGCACGGTGAATACCGATTTTCCGTTTGTATGTGAAATTGACCCTGATGCAACAGACGGTGAGGATTACTATGTAACCTGCGCAGACTCAATAAATGTTACAATCAAATCACCTGAACTTAATGAAGGCGATACAGGATATAATGAAGTTAAGGCATATGTAAAGAAAAAATTCAATAATTTTTATTTTGCTGTATCCGGTTATAAAGATATTTCAGAGATTGCAGACGTTGATTCTGTTGCAAAGCTGTATCTTATAAACGAAATCGGTAAAAACTGGGATTCCGGCGTTTCAAGCTTATTCTTTACCTGGAAACAGGATGAAAACGGTACGTATAAATTTTTCGGCTCACCTGTATGGGATTATGACAATTCACTCGGCAATGCCAAAGGCGTCAGCGAGGAACTTCAGTCTATGCTTGTTGACGATTACGAAGAATATACAGGCTGGTGGTGTAAACACAAGTTTAGTTATGATGGCTGCAATTTAATAGCCTATATTTCGGAGAATGATTATGTGCTTAATGCCGTACAACAGATATGGTTTGATGATTTTGTCCCTGCACTCAACGATTTCTCCGGCAAAACGGATAACGGCATTATGAAGTCATACAAACAGTATTACAGCCTTATCGCAGATAGTGCGGAAATGAACTATCAGAGCGGTTGGGCGTTAAAAACAAGTAACAGCTGGATTGCTGACCATACAAAGCTGACAACAGCAGAATATGATTCAGATACTCACAAAATGATGACAACAGCTAAAAAGACATATAATAACTTTAGCGGAATGTTTGACTATGCAGTTGATTGGATGCAGGGCAGAACTGCATGGCTGAGTGAGCAGTTCTATCCTGACAATATTCAGGCAGAATATATTTTGGGTGACGCAGACCTCAACGGTGAAATAAGTATTATTGATGTTACCTTGATTCAGAAATATATTGCGGACATAACACAGTTTGAAAGCTCCCAGCTCAAGACTGCTGACGTTACAGAAGATAAGAACATCAGTATTGACGATGCAACAGATATTCAGAAATACCTTGCAGGCTTATCTTCCAAGCTCGGGGATTA
>JBJEOX010000200.1:0-11975 GCA_051880935.1 Ruminococcus sp. | reverse complement strand
AACACTGTTGTTGCTCCTCCGAGAATGCTTATTGCGTTCCTTGAAAACAATCTCAACGAGGACGGCTCTGTCAGAATTCCCGTTGCATTAAGACCATATATGGGCGGCAAAGAGATAATTTCTGCAAAATAAAAGCAAAAAATCATTGATAATTTTAAGTTAAAATATATAAACAATTTCAAAAAAACATATATATTACTTATTGATAATAAACAAATTTCACACAAATCATAATATTTGTAGATTAAAATTGCATAAATTAATTGACAGAAATATGAAAATATGGTAGTATATATTTGTTCTTAGAGGGAACAATAATTTATTTTGGAGGTTAGAGTTATGGGACAGAATAGTAATAAGGGTACGATTGCTATGGTTCTCGGAATCGTTGCTATCGTATTATCTTTAATTGCTGACTATGCACCCCTCGGAGGCATCATCAACTTAATTCTTGTTTTCGTTGCACTTGCACTTGGCATCGTAGCTATCGTATTTGGCGTTAAAGGTCGTAAAGAGGGCGGCGCTACAGGCGCAGCTACAGCAGGTCTTGTAACAGGTATCATTGCAGTTGTAATTGCAGGTATCTCTTGCGTATGCGTTATCTGTGCAGTAGCTTGTGTTGCTTCAGTAGCAAGCGGAATAGCAAGCGGTCTTAACAGTTCTGATTTGAGCGCACTTTCAGAACTTTCAGAACTTCTTCAGTAATTTAAGCTGAAAGCTATTTTAAGTCAACCTCTTGTCAAAAGCAGGAGGTTGATTTTTTTGGAGAGAAAATATGCTACCTTATCTAAATATATTCGGAAAAGAAATTTCCACATATATGCTGTGCGTGCTTGCAGGCGTTTTTACTGCGGGAATTTATGTTTGCAGAACGGCAAAAAAAAGAGGACACGACAATAACGACTACATTGTTTTTATGCTTATCAGCGCAATCGGAGTTTTCTTCGGCGGTCATATTCTTTACGGAATTACAAACATTCCCTTTGTTGCCGTAGTGATAGAAAACTGGTCAGCTTTAATTACTTCATTTTCGTCCTTTATAAAGCTGTTTGCTATAGTATTCGGCGGTTCGGTTTTTTACGGCGGACTTCTCGGAGGAATGACTGTAGGAATAATCTACGGCAGAAAGAAAAAGCTTGACTTAAATGAATATTCGGACATATGTGCGCCAATGGTTCCTTTGTTTCACTTTTTCGGAAGAATAGGCTGTTTTCTCGGCGGTTGCTGTTACGGAATTGAAAGTCCGTTCGGAATAACTGTTCACGGAAACGAGCTTGTTCCCACAATCAATGATGTTCAGCGATTTCCCGTTCAGCTTCTTGAAGCAGGACTGAACCTTGCACTGTTTTTTGTGCTGGCTCACTTACTTAAAAATAATAAGTTTAAAGGCAGACTTTTTGCAATTTATCTTATAATCTACTCCGTAATCAGATTTTCAGATGAATTTTTAAGAGGAGATACATACAGAGGATTTTTGTTTGGTCTTTCAACCTCGCAAATAATCAGCATTTTGATTTTTATCGGAGCTGTAATTTTTCTTGTTGTCAGAAATAAAAAGAAGCTAAGTTGCAAACAATTGTATAAAACCGAATAATTTTTATTACACAGGGAGCAGTCAAGGCTGTTCCCTTTTTTAGTACGTTATGTAAATCATAATTTAGTCGAGTGCATCGACGGGCAAATTGAGTGAAAAATCGGATTATTCGGATAAAACGGTTGCCCAAATTTAAAATTGATATATCGCTCACTACGATTTTGCACAAACGTTTCCTTTACAGTCAAATGCAACCGATTATATCAACATTTATGTTACAAACAAACCTTTCAGAAGTACCTCGTTAAAACTAAATATTTGCATTTGTAAAAATATAATGCTAACCTCTATTTTCGTAGGGAACGACCCCTGTGTCGTTCCTATATAAGTCAGATGAATGTCAGTTAGGAACGACACAGGGGTTTCTGCCCCTTAATAAGGGGATTGAGGGGTTTTGGGCGACTGCCGTACCGTTCCCTACAATTGTTTATATGACGTGCATATTTTTAAATTAACACGTCCCGAAACGTTGCCGGTATATCAATCTATCCAAGGAAAACATACTTTTCCAAACAACACGCAACATTACAAATTCGGAGATTTGCGTGTCGAGGTACTCAACCGACCATTAATTGTTAATTTTAAATTGTTAATTGAATTATGGTTTTTCTTTCTGTTATATAGAAAAATTTGCTACTCACGAGATAAAAATTACAGCTGAAATCCGACGTATATTAAGCACATATAAAGGACTAAAAACGTACTAAAATACTTGCAATTAAGGCGGTTTTGAGGTATAATAATATGGAATGGTATTTTGATAATGGGATAAAATTCGGAAATTTAAAAAAGTGCAGATTCTGACTGCATTTTACGAGAGGAAGGTATGAATTTGATGGATTCATTTGAAGACGCTTGGGAGGTCATTTGCTCCTACTGCAAAACCAAAATAACCGACGTCGCATACAACACCTGGATTAGCAGAATCAAACCTCTGGAGCTTGACTTTGAAAGCAACACAGCATATTTAGTTGTTCCAAACGATTTTCACCGTCAGACTTTAACACGCTGTTACATTCCGCTTTTGAACGAGGCTTTTGAGGCTGTTTTTCAAAATAAATTTATTGTTTCATTCAAAACTCCCGAAGAGGTTGAGGAGTACAAGTCAAAGACTCCTGAAATCAAGGAAGAAGTTAAGGACACTAACTACGAGTACACTTTCGACACCTTCATTGTCGGCTCGTCAAACAAATTTGCCCACGCAGCTTGCCTTGCGGTAGCAACAAACCCGTCGCACGCATATAATCCGCTGTTTCTCTGGGGAAACTCGGGACTCGGCAAAACTCACCTGCTTTACGCAATCGGCAACGAAATCAAAAAGAACGACCCCTCAAAGGTTATCTGCTACATAAAGGGCGACGATTTTACAAACGACCTTATTGAATCTCTGCGCCTTGCAAAGATGAGCGAGTTCAGACACAAATACAGACAGGCTGACATTCTGCTTGTCGACGACGTTCAGTTCATCGGCGGCAGGGAGAGTACGCAGGAGGAATTTTTCCACACCTTTAACGCACTTTACGACGCCAAAAAGCAGATTGTACTGACGTCCGACCGTCCGCCAAAGGAAATCAAAACGCTTGACGACCGTCTGCGTTCACGCTTTGAGCAGGATCTGATTGCCGACATTCAGCCGCCCGACATTGAAACGAGAATTGCAATTATCAAGCGCAAATCAGAACTTCTTGAAATTGATTTGTCAAACGAGGTCTGCGAATATATCGCATCAAAAATCAAGGCTAATATCCGCCAGCTTGAGGGCACTGTTAAAAAGCTCAAGGCGAAGTCGCTTTTAAATCACGAAAAACCGACTATTTCTTCCGTTCAGGAGGTTATTGCCGACATTCTCAACAACGACGTTCCGCCCGAGGTTACGGTTGAGAGAATCATTGACGAGGTTGCAAGAACTTACGGTGTTTCAGCTGAGGAAATCCGTTCACAGAAAAACAGGAGCGCAAACATCAGCAACGCACGTCATATTGCAATTTACGTTACAAGGGAGCTGACAACGCTTTCTATGGTTGCAATCGGCGAGGAGTTCGGCAACAGGCACTATTCCACAATCATATACACGCTCAAAAAGGTACAGGAAATGATGGAAAAAGACCGCAAGGTCAAGGAAATCATTGAAGATACAATTAAGAATATCAGAGACAGATAGCAGGGTAGCCCCTGCACGCAAATCGGTCGAGTGCCTCGACACGCAAATCGGCGGTGTGCTACCGCCGGCAAAATGAGTGGAAAAGTCGGATATTAAGGTAAAAACGGTTGCCCGAATTTTAAGTTGCTATATTGGTATCATTATATTATTCAGTGTAGGGAACAGTCAGGACTGTTCCGCAGTACTACAGCTAACTTAGAGGTTACCGGAACGGTCGAGACCGTTCCCTGCATTTGAGTTAATGTCTGACTGCTGAGATACCGATTTTTAAATCATATCCGACTTATATAACGGACTAAAATAAACATATTAATAAACATTCCACTAACATAAATCAACGCATTGTTGAATGTTAAAAATTTGTTGAATATTGTTTAGCGTTTATAAACATTTGTAAAAATTGCCTTGTGGACGTAAAAACTAAGCGTACAAGCCATAATTTAGTGTTTTTCAATATATTAACATTACCTACTACGACTACGAATAAATAAATATTATTAAGATAGGAGAAGAAAACTGTCGTGAAAATTTCGTGTTTAAGAACCGACCTTGCAAATGCAGTGTCAAATGTTTCAAGAGCCGTTTCTACAAAGGCTGCTATTCCTGCACTTGAAGGCGTACTGATAAAAGCATACGATAACAAGCTCAATATTTCGGGCTACAATCTTGAGATAGGTATTACTACCGACATTGAAGCAACAATTCAGGCTGAGGGTGAAATTGTTGTCAGTGCAAAGCTGTTTCTCGATATCGTCCGCCGTCTGCCCGAAGAAATCGTGATGATTGAAACAGACGACAGAATGGTTACATACATAACCTGCGGTCACGTTGACTACCAGATTGTGGGTATGTCGTCCGTTGAATATCCCGATTTGCCGAGCTTTGAGCAGACTGACGGAATTAACGTAAATTCGAAAATCCTGCGTGAGATGATTAGACAGACTGTTTATGCAGTCAGTGAAAACACAGCAAAGCCGATTTACACAGGCTCGCTTTTTGAAATAGAGAACGGCAATTTCAGAATTGTCGCTGTTGACGGCTACAGAATGGCTATCAGAAATGAAACTGTAGACAGTGAAAGCAAAACAAGCTTTGTAGTTCCCGGCAAGACACAGCAGGAAGTTTTAAAGCTTTTAACAGATGATGAGGAAAATGTTGAAATTATCATCGGTCAGCGTCATATCACCTTTAAGGTGAGAAATTACCGTGTAATTTCACGTCTTATTGAGGGCACGTTCCTCGACTATAACACTACAATCCCGAAAGAGGCTAAAACCGAAATTGTGATGAATACAAGAAGTATCATTAACGCAATCGAGAGAATGTCGCTTTTAAATAACGACAGAGTGCAAAGCCCCGTAAGGTGCATTTTTGCCGACGACGAAATCAAGCTTTCGTGTGCGTCAGCCGTCGGTAAGGCAAGCGACGTGCTGTCGGTTCCGATAATCGGCGACTCGGTTGAAATCGGCTTTAACAACCGCTATATGCTCGACGCTCTGAAGAACACAGACACCGATGAAATCAAGCTGATTTTAAACGGATCTACTGCTCCGATGATTATTAAACCCGTAAAGGGCGACGCATTTTTGTGTTTCGTACTTCCGATGAGGCTTGCAAATGAGAACTGAGAAAATAAAAATTGACAGCGAATTTATAAAATTGCAGGATTTATTAAAGCTCGGCGGAGCTGTTGACACAGGCGGAATGGCAAAGGTAGTCATTCAGAACGGCGAGGTTGAGGTAAACGGCGAGGTCTGCACAATGCGTGGAAAAAAGATGCGCAGCGGCGACTTTGCAGTTTTTGACGGCTTGAAGTTAGAAGTTGAGTGAGTTTAATTAACAATTTACAATTAAAAATTAACAATCGTGGCGGCGGCTTTCAGCCGCAATAAAAATAAAGTCGGAAAGCAAAGTTTTAGTTTATATCAAGCTATATTCCCGACCGTAATTGATAATTGTACTTTGTTAATTGTTAATTGTAAAACTATGAAAGTATTGGCAATAAAATTTGAAAATTACAGAAATCTGAAAAATGACATAATACAGCCCTGCGAGGGCGTGAATATCATCTACGGTGACAACGCTCAGGGAAAAACAAACCTGCTTGAGGCAATCTGGCTGTTCTGCGGAGGGCATTCGTTCCGAAGTTCAAAGGACAGCGAAATTATCAGGTGGGAAGAAAATTTTGCAAGGCTTGAAATGAGATTTTTCGGGCAGGAGCGTGAGCAGACTGCAAAGCTGTTGTTTAACGGCAACAAAAAACAACTCGAAATCAACGGAGTTGAAAAAAAATCTGCGGCGGCGCTGATTGAAAAATTCTGCGCAGTTGTGTTTTCACCCGAGCATCTCAACCTGATAAAGAGAGGACCTTCGCAGAGAAGAAAATTCATTGACAGCGCAATTTGCAGGGAAAAACTGCAAAACGCAGTAATCCTCTCAAAATTCAACAGAGTTTTGGTACAGCGAAATTCGCTTTTAAAAGATATTTACAGACGTCCGTCGCTTGAGGACACACTTCCTGTCTGGGACGAGCCGCTTATTTTAAACGGAGCAATGCTCATAAAAAAGCGTATGGACTATGTTGAAATGCTCTCTCAGAGGGCAAAAAACTACCACGACGGAATTTCAAAAAACAGCGAAAATCTGGAGATAAAATACATTTCCTCAATTGACGCAAAAATCTCCGACAGTTCAGAAGAAATTACGGAAAAATTCCGAAAAAAGCTTCTTGACAACAAAAAAGACGATATCCGAACGGGCGTTACCAACTTCGGACCGCACAGGGACGATATTGAAATTCTGATAAACGGCAAAAATGCCAAAGCCTTCGGCTCGCAGGGCCAGCAGAGAAGCGCAGTTTTGTCGCTTAAGCTTGCCGAGGCGTCTGTGCTGAAGGAGAGAATGGGCGAGGAGCCTGTTATTCTGCTCGACGACGTGCTCTCCGAGCTTGACTCAAAACGTCAGGATTTTCTGCTCAACGAGCTTAAGGGCTGTCAGGTTTTCATAACCTGCTGTGAAAAGTCAAACAAAGAACAGCTCAAAGAGGGAAAAATCTTTCTGCTGAAAAACGGGGAGGTCTGCTGATGTATCTTCATCTTGGACAGGACACGGTTATCACAACCGAAAGCATTGTTGCAATGTTTGACATTGACGCCTGCACCGTTTCAAAAAAGACGAGGGATTTCCTTGCAAATGCCGAGAAAAACGGCGAGGTTGTAAACGTTTCATACGAACTGCCAAAGTCGTTTGTCGTGTGCGAAAAGCAGGGCAGAACCGTTGTGTATATCACCCAGCTTTCGACAAAGACGCTTTTGCTGAGAACAGAGTCGAGTATATAAGCGGGATTGTATGATAAAACAAAGAAAAATCTGAATTGATAATGCAGTACGGTGTTAATCCTAAAAATTATCAATTTATTATGAAAATAACCACACTAAAATGTTATATTTTTAGCTAATTATCGACTTGTATAACGAACTAAAACAGAGGTGACATATATGGAAAAAAAGAAATGTCCTTATTGTTCAAAACGAATTTCATATGCGTCGGCATACGCAAGCAGAAGGAAGGCTGAATACGTGTGCGAAAGATGCGGAAAGGAAAGCAAGGTTGTGGTAAACCGCAAGGTAATTCTTGCTTTTGCATTTGCGGCTGTAATTGCCGTTGCAATTATGGCAGGGTGGATTTTTGCAGGCCTTGCACATAATCCACTCGGAATTCTGCTTGTTGCCGTTCCGCTTGTAATTTTTGCGGTTATTTCTCCGAAATTCGTAAAATTCGTTCCGCTTAAAAAGTACAAAAAGTCTATGGAGGCAAGAAAAGCAGGAATTGAGTATTCCGACAATCTCGTGACCTCAGAGCTTGATGAAACCGACGGCTACACCTTCGGCTCGTCAGCTGACGCAGGCTCGGGCTTTAAAATAAATTCCGATGTGTTCAATACGATTAAGGCTGAGCGCAACGCCGAAAGAGAAAAGCTCAGGGACGGTGAGCTTGTGTCTGACTCGTCAGAGATTAAAAAGCCTGCCGAAAACAGCGAAAGCTACGTTCCGGTAATCAAGGACGTAAGCGAAAAACATTCGACCGACGACGTTCCGCTTAAGAAAATTCATTCAGACAGCTCTGCAAAAATGACAAGAACACGTCACTACATTCCCGAACAGCAGGAAAAAGAGCCGAAAAAGCCCGACGGCAACAGATATTCGGCTAACAGGAAATTCTGATAAGTATGTTTAGATTACCCGTTTGTCCGCACTGTAAGACAATTTACAGATACAGGGACGTTAAAAAAGAATTAAGCAAAAAAGAATGTACGTGCTACCACTGCGGCAAAAAATTCAGAGCGTCAAAAAAGAAAGTTTTAATTTTATTTTTAATAATCGCATTAATTACCTCAATTTTTGACGTTCTGGCGCTGTATATGATAGCAGGTACAAGCCTTATCGGAATGATTATAATGAACATAATCGCAGTAACGGCAGGATTTTTCCTGATACCGTATTTTACGGAATTTAAAAAAGAAAAATAATCCGGAGAAAAATATATAACGCAGCGAGCGACGCCCTCGTCGCTCACAAGTATAAAATAAATGTTGTTTTGTACTCGAATTACGAGCCGAGGCACTCGGTGGGAGGTTTTATTTTGGATAAAGAAGTTTACGAAGTAAATGAATTGATTGAGAAAATTGAAAATAACAACAAAGAGGAGCTTGATTCCGAAGTAATTAAGGATTTCAGCGATGAATCAAAGGTCGAGATGACAAAGGTTGAGCAGGAATACGGCGCAGATGAAATTCAGGTTTTGGAAGGTCTTGAAGCCGTAAGAAAACGCCCCGGTATGTACATCGGCTCAACAGGTCCGAGAGGACTTCATCACCTTGTGTACGAAATTGTTGATAACTCAATCGACGAGGCTCTTGCAGGCTACTGCACCAAAATAGACGTCGTCATTGAGGACGGCGACATTATCAGAGTAACCGACAACGGACGTGGTATTCCCGTAGGCGTTAACAGCAAAACAGGACTTCCTGCCGTTACGGTAGTATTCACCGTGCTCCACGCAGGCGGTAAGTTCGGCGGAGGCGGCTACAAGGTTTCGGGCGGTCTGCACGGCGTAGGTGCGTCGGTTGTAAACGCACTTTCCGAGTGGCTCGAGGTCAAGGTCTGCGACGGCGAGGACATTTATTTCCAGCGTTATGAGAGAGGAAAAATCATCACTCCGCTTGAAAAAATCGGCAAGTCAGACGTAAAGGGAACAGAAGTAAGATTCAAGGCTGACCCCGAGGTGTTCAAGGAAACCACCGTTTACGATTACTCTGTGCTTGAAAGACGTCTGCGTGAACAGGCGTTCCTCAATGCAGGCGTGCATATCGAGCTCAGGGACGAGCGTGACAATGAAAATATAATCAAAAACAACTTTGTTTACGAGGGCGGCATAAAGAGCTTTATCGACTTTATCCACAAAAAACGCTCGCTCGAGGTTATCCACCCCGACGTAATCTACTTTGCCGCAAAGAACGAGGAAGATACCATTGCAGTTGAAATTGCAATGCAGTACAACGAAAGCTACAACGAAAATATTTTAACATTTGCCAACAATATCCACACCACAGACGGCGGTACTCACGAGGAGGGCTTCAAGCGTGCGCTCACCTACGTTATGAACGACTACGCACGCAAGTTCGGCAAATTAAAGGATAACGACAAGAACCTCAGCGGTGAGGACGTAAGAGAAGGACTGACTGCGATTGTCAGCGTAAAGCTTAAAGAGGCGCAGTTTGAAGGTCAGACCAAGGCAAAGCTCGGCAACACCGAGGTAAGAACAATGGTTGATAAGCTGATGCGTGAAAAGCTGTCGGTTTATCTTGAAGAAAATCCCGCCGTTGCAAAGGCAATTTTTGAAAAGTCACTCGCTTCCGCAAGGGCAAGAGAAGCCGCAAGAAAGGCGAGAGAGAGCGTAAGAAGAAAGTCTGCGCTTGAATCGGCTCAGCTCCCGGGCAAGCTCGCCGACTGTCAGTCAAAGGACAGCAGTGAAACCGAAATTTTCATCGTCGAGGGTGACTCGGCAGGCGGTTCCGCAAAGGGCGGACGTGACAGAAGAATTCAGGCAATTCTTCCGCTCTGGGGTAAAATGCTCAACGTTGAAAAAGCAAGAATTGACAAGGTTTACGGAAACGACAAGCTTATGCCAGTTATCACAGCACTCGGAACGGGTATCGGCGACGAATTTGATATCAACAAGCTGAGATATGATAAGGTAATCATTATGGCGGATGCCGACGTTGACGGCTCGCACATCAGAACACTTCTGCTTACATTCTTCTTCAGATATATGCGTCCTCTTGTAGAACTCGGCCACGTTTATATTGCACAGCCGCCGCTTTACAGAATCACGAAGAACAAGGAGCATAAGTACGCCTATTCCGATATTGAGCGTGACCAGATTCTATCGCAGATTGAGGGAAAAAGCGAAATCCAGCGATACAAAGGTCTTGGTGAAATGGACGCCGAACAGCTCTGGGAAACAACAATGAATCCCGAAACAAGACTTATGCTCAGGGTTGAGCTAAGCGACGCCGAAGCCGCAGACGAAACCTTTACAATCCTTATGGGCGACAAGGTTGAGCCGAGAAGAGAATTCATCGAAAAGAACGCAAAATACGTTCAGAATCTGGACGTCTGATTCTGAGTGGAGTTTGGAGTGTGAAGTGTGGAGTTTCGGTCGGGTGGATAGGTTACAATAATTTAAAAGTGTATTGCCCGAATTTATTTTATTTATTATTAATGTAGGGAACGACCCCTGTGTCGTTCCTAACGGAAATTCATCTTACTTATGTAGGAACAACACAGGGGTTGTTCCCTACACTAAAAACTAAACATTACCGATATAACAAAATTAGTTTAGAAAACAAACCTTTCCGTATAACACATATTATTATAAATATGGAGCGGAGCGGCCATTAATTCAGAATTAAAAAAAGGGGGATTAAAATGCATTCAAGGTCAAAAATCATCGTAAGATATGCCGAAACCGACAGAATGGGAATTGCGCACCATTCAAATTATCCCGTATGGTACGAGGTTGGCAGGTCTGATTTTATAAAAATGTTCGGCACAAGCTACACCGAAATGGAAGAGGCAGGAGTTATGACTCCGCTGAGAAATCTCAACTGTCATTTTATATTGCCGGCCTGCTACGAGGACGAGCTGATTATCCGCACGTGGTGTACGGCTATGACATATGCAAGAATTGAGTTTTCCTACACGGTAAAGCGCATTGAGTCCGACGGCAGTGAAACCGAGCTCGGCTACGGCTCAACAGAGCACGGCTTTGTCGATTCCAAAACCTTCAGACCCTGCAATGTCAAAAAAAGACTCCCCGATTTGTTTGAGAAGATTAATAATAATATAAAGCACTTTTAACAGTGTGAAATTTGGAGTGTGGAGTTTCAGTCGAGTAGATAGATTGCAATAATATATAAGTTAAATTCCCGAATTTATTTATATTTGTGATACAAAAATGTAGGGAACGGTCTTGACCGTTCCGTTTTCAAAAATATTAACTGTAATTCTGCGGAACAGTCAAGACTGTTTCTTACACTATTAATAATTACGTACTAAAACAGCTGTATAACCGATTAAAAAAATAATATCGATTTATATTCGAGGTAAAAAAATGGATAATGAACGCAATGAACAATTGAATAATGCAAAAATTATTGACGTAGATTTGCAAAATGAAATGCGCAAGAGCTTTCTCGATTACTCGATGAGCGTAATCGTTGCCCGTGCGCTCCCCGACGTTCGTGACGGCTTAAAGCCTGTTCACAGACGTATTCTCTACACAATGTACGAAAGAGGTCTTGAACCGTCCAAGCCCTACCACAAGTGCGCCGATACGGTAGGTTCAGTGCTCGGTGCGTACCACCCTCACGGTGACGCTTCCGTTTACGACGCTATGGTCCGACTTGCTCAGGACTTCTCAATGAGATATATGCTTGTTGACGGTCACGGTAACTTCGGTTCAGTTGACGGCGACCCGCCTGCTGCTTACCGTTACACAGAGGCGAGAATGAGCAAAATCTCTATGGATATGCTCACCGACATTGACAAGGACACCGTTGATTTTATCCCGAACTACGACGACCGACTCAAGGAGCCTGTTGTATTGCCCAGCCGTTTTCCGAATCTTCTTGTAAACGGCTCAAGCGGTATCGCTGTC
>JBJEOX010000199.1:0-2299 GCA_051880935.1 Ruminococcus sp. | reverse complement strand
TGTAAAGCCTGCGTCGTTGAGCTTTGTAGCTGTGTTGTTTGCATCAACCTTTACTACTGTGAGGTCAAAGGTAAACACCTTAACTTCGGGTCCTTCAATTGTTGAAGTCTGGTCATAGCTGTTTTTGTAAACAAGGTCAACGCTGTTGGGGTTGCCGGCACCGCCGATAACTGCGTTTGTGTTTACTGTTGCTGTGTAAACAGCCTCAACAGTTGCATAATCATAAAACTCGTCGCTGCTGAGTACGTCAGAAGCAATTGAAAGCTCAAAGGTGTTATCTGTTGTACCTGTCTTTGTATAAGTTACTTTGCCTGTAATATCTTTTGTTTTTATACCGTCAGGATTTACAAGCACAAGGTTTACAGATGTAAGAGACTTGTATGTAAGACCTGCGCTCATAGTATCAACAAACTTGTAAGCCTGTGCTTTTTCAGTTGTTGAACCTACTATAGAGCCTGTGAGTGTAAAGCTTACGTCCTGACCGATGAACTCGGAAATTGAGCTTGCTGTTGCATTGTTTGTGAACTTCTTTGAAACGGTGGGTGTGCCGTCTGAAATTTTATCAGCTGCATTTACCGTTACTTCATTTATCCACGTTTTGTCTGTGTAGTAAGGAAGTGCAAATACGCTGTTTGTAACAGAAGTTACGTTTGTGCCCTCGGGAGCACTCTTAACCTTTAAGTAATAAACACCGTCTTCAAGGCCGGAAATTGTCTTTGTTAAAGCGTCGTCTGTTGCATAAGTGTAATCTATGCCGCCTGTGAGCGAAAGTTCGTTACATTTAGTAAGAAGAGCCGCACTGTCAACACCTTCGGTAGCCTTTGTTGTAAGAATGCTTTCAAGACCTGATGTGATGCCTGTGTATTCACCTGTTGTTGTGTTTACACCTGCAACCTTGTAGAGGGTGAAGGTGTATCCTGTCTTACCGTTGAGGATAAGTGTGTTTGTTCCTGCTGCGCTTGCTGTAAACGGAATCATAAGAGCGATCATCATTACAGCGAGAAGCGCCGCAAAAATTTTCTTTGTTGTTTTCATTTGTCATTCTCCTTTAAAAATATAAATATATGTAATTTATGATAACCAAAAGGTTAAGCTGATTTAGTGCCGGGCAATATATCTTGCTCTGCGTTTTTTGCGCTGATTTCTGTCGTAGAGCATATAGCCTGCAACAGCCGGCACGCCTGTGCCCAGAATTCCAAGACCGATAATCAGGAACATATTCATTCCGCTTCCGCTTGCGTCCGGCATTAAGAGTAAGCCGTCAACATAGCTGAACTCGGTGGAATATTTATAATTCCCCTCATCGTCTATGTAGTAACCGTCATCGTTTTCTGTGTATCCGCCGGGGGTGGTTGTAACATATTCGGAGTTAACCGGGAATGTAATGTAATTGACTGTATTGTTGACAGAATAGCCGCCTGCGGGTGAGTATTCAAAAATGCAGTAAATCTGAGTTGTTGAAGTACCGTTTATGTAGTTGTCGGAAGCAACCCAGCTGCTGCTTGAAGGGTCATAAATCTGTTCTCCGTTCCGGTAAATCGGCAGATTTCTGAAAACAGTTGAGCCGTTTGTTATAGTCTGAACGGTGATTTTATCGCTGTCATTTTTAACGATATCATTAATCTGATCTTCCGTAAGATTTGCCGACTTGACCTTGACAAGTGCAAATTTTGTACCGTCGGTATTCGTTGTTGAATTGCTCTGGTCGGTTTTGTTTACGGTAATCGAAGCTTTTTCGGTCGTATTGCTGAATGTAACCGACTTTACGGAATTTCCGCTGAAGCTGTCGTTTGTGTAGTATGCAACGGTATCGCTGTTAATTTCAAGCTCGCCGTCGTTATCTGTTACGGTAAATTGCAGATAATAGGTCGAATAATCCGTAGTGTAGCCGATTTTGTCAAAAGGCTTTTCGTAAAGCTTGAATCTGTAAACGCCTACCTCGCTGAACGTAAGAGCGTCACCGCCCTTGAATGTAACTGTTCCTTTATCAGCTGATTTTGCGCTTGCAGCCTTGCCGCTCATATCTACGCCGTTGGTAACCGAAGAAGCGTCAATTCCCTCAAGCACGAATTCAAACTGCGAGCCTGTGTAGTTTTTGCCGTCAAGCGTTTTTGTAACAGTAATTTCGCCCTGACCGTCGCTCTGAATATTCTTGAATTCAGCAGTGCTTACCGTGCTTGTGATTGTGCCCGAAATATTGTTGTTACTGCATCTGTAGCCCTCGGGTACGTTCTCGGTAACCATATAGGTTGTGCCAACGGGAAGTCCGTTGATTGTTACCGTATCACCGGGCGAGAAC
>JBJEOX010000198.1:0-2311 GCA_051880935.1 Ruminococcus sp. | reverse complement strand
ACACAATATGATGACGACAGTAAAGAAGCTAAAGATACTGTTCTCGGAATGTCACCCTTACAATACGGTAAGGTTGACAAAGGAACTGTTGTTACGCTGACCGTAAGCTCGGGAAAGGGCGACAAAAATACAGTAAACATTTACGTTGACCTGCCGACAAATACTGATTCTTCCGTTGAAATGACGGTAATCGTTGACGGTGTAGTTGACCCGCAGTATTCAAAAACACTTGTGCCTAAGTACAATAAAACCTGCACTCTTGAAATTACGGGTTCGGGCACGTCCACAGTAGTAATCCAGCTTGACGGTCAGGCTTACCGTGAATACAGCATTGATTTCTCAACTTCATCGGTAACAACAACTGCTACTTACGAATTTGTTGTTGAAACAACTGCTCCTTACGAGCCTGATACTGAGCCTGAAACTTATCCCGAAGAGCCTCAGTATCCGACAGACCCATCTCAATACAACGGTCCGGCTGACAACGGTTTTCCCGAATAATGAGTATGAGAACACTTAACGGTATATTAATGAAGTCAATCGGCGGATTTTACTACGTTCGCTGTGACGGCAATGAATATGAATGTAAGGCAAGGGGAAGTTTCCGCAAAAGCGGAAATTCTCCCGTTGTCGGCGATAAGGTAGTAATTTCCGTCCCTGACGAGGGTTTTGCGTCAATTGAGGAAATCAAGCCGAGAATAAACAAGCTCAGGCGTCCTGCACTTGCAAACATTGACACGCTTGTAATTGTCTGTTCAACGGTAGACCCTGAGCCGAATTTTACGGTAATTGATAAAATGACTGCGGCGGCAGTAAATAACAATATGATTCCTGTAATTGTCGTATCAAAAAACGACTTGAAGTCGGGCGAGAGAATTGCTGAAATCTATCGCAATTCCGAATTTCCCGTATTTCTCTGTTCTCCCGACGATACCGAAGATATTAAAATGCTTAAAGATTTTCTTAAAGGCAAGGTTTCTGCCTTTACGGGAAACAGCGGAGTAGGCAAATCAACGCTTATTAACCGGATTTTCCCCGAGCTTGAGTTGCAGACAGGGCAGATAAGCCGCAAGCTCGGACGAGGAAAGCACACAACAAGGGTTGTTGAGCTTTTTGAAATTGACGGTTGTTTTGTTGCCGATACACCGGGATTTTCAACTGTTGATTTGCAGAGATACGAAATGATTGACAAAACCCGGTTGCAGTACTGCTTTCCCGAATTTGAAAAATACCTAGGTGAGTGTCAGTTTACCTCCTGCTCCCATACCTGTGAAAAGGGTTGCAGAATTTTGCAGGCTGTAGCTGACGGAGATATCGAGCTGTCACGCCATAAAAGCTATGTTGCAATGTATAACGAGGTTAAGGACATAAAACAGTGGGAAATCCGATAAGCAATAAATTTCGGTAAAAGAAATAAGGTGAACTAAAATGCGCTGTGTAATCATATCGGGCTCACCCGAAACTAATCCGGATTTCATAATGCAAGCGGTAAAGCCTGATGATTATGTAATCTGTGCCGACAGGGGATATGAATTTGCAAAGCTTGCAGGTATTGAGCCGAATTTGATTGTAGGCGATTTTGATTCTTATAAAGAAAAAATAACTATCTCTTGCGAGATTGTAAAATTAAATCCTCATAAGGACGATACCGATACGATTCACGCAATTGACCTTGCTTTTGAACGAGGCTTTACCGAATTTCTTTTGCTCGGAGCACTCGGCGGCAGAACTGACCACACATTTGCAAATATTTCTGCGCTTTATTATATCGCCAAAAAAGGTGGCAGGGGAGTCCTGCTTTCGGAAAGGGAAAGGGTAGAATTCCTTGAAAAGGGCGAGTATTGCTTTGACGGATATTTCGGCAAGACCTTTTCGCTCTTTCCGTTCGGATGCGACAGCGTTTGCGTTTCGTATCAAGGTGCACAATATCCTCTTGACAGATACAGACTGAAAAGTAGTGTGCCGCTCGGTATATCAAATGTTTTTATTTCTGAAAAGCCGGAAATAAAAATTTATGACGGAAATGCAATACTTATAATTAATCTGAAAGAAGAATATATATAAATGTATATAATTCTTTTTCATAAACAAAATTAATATATCTTGTGTATAATATTTTATATGCAAGCATTATATGGGGGTATAGCTCAGCTGGGAGAGCGTTTGACTGGCAGTCAAAAGGTCACGGGTTCGAGCCCCGTTATCTCCACCAATTAATTATTTGTGTCAGAAGTTAGATTTTTTAGGACTGTTTATAATAACAAAACTGTAATTATAATGACACTCATAAATCTTGAAAGGAATTATAAAT
>JBJEOX010000197.1:0-2319 GCA_051880935.1 Ruminococcus sp. | reverse complement strand
GGTTGCCTTGAGAAATCTCGAAAAGCTTTTGCCGTTTAACCCGAAAATAACCGTTATTGCGCCCGTTGTTTGTGATGAAATTAAAAATAATAATAACATTAATATTCTTAAAAGGAATTTTATTGATTCGGATATTGATGACGCTTTTATGGTTATCAGCGCAACTGACGACAACGGTCTTAACGCTCATATCTTCGAACTTTGTCAAAAAAATAACATACTCATAAATACAGTGGATAACAAAGAAAAATGCGGTTTTATTTTTCCTGCACTTGTCAGGAAGGACAACCTTACCGTCGGAATTTCAACCTCGGGAAAAAGTCCTCTTTATGCAAAATTTCTGCGTAAGAAGATAGAAAATTCAATTGACGAGAGGTGCGGTGAAACGATTTATATTCTTGATAAATACCGCAGTCTTATAAAGCGTGAAATCAAGTCGGAAGAAAACAGAAAGAAAGCATTTGAAAGAATACTTGCACGTTGCCTTGAAAACGAAAATAATATTGACGAAGAGGAAATAAAAAATATAATTGAGGATTTCAGATAAATGAAAATCAAAATCGGTACGAGAAAAAGCAAGCTTGCGCTTGCGCAAACGCAGATGGTTGCAGACAGAATTTCCGAAAGCTTCCCCGAAACGGAAATTCAGATTATAAACATAAGCACAACGGGCGATAAAATACTGAATAAGCCGCTTGCCGCAATAGGAGGCAAGGGCGTTTTTGTGTCTGAAATTGAAAATGCATTAATTAACGGTGACATTGATATTGCCGTTCACAGCGCAAAGGATTTGCCGCTCTGTTTAGCAAACGGTCTTGAAATATCGGGCGTGTTAAAACGTGGAAATTACCGTGATGTTCTTGTTACAAAATCGGGCGTTTCTTTAGATAATCAATCCGATTTTGTCGTAGGAACGGGAAGCTTGAGGCGCAGACTGAATTTTAAAAAGCTTTATCCCAATGCAACCTTTAAAGACATAAGAGGAAATGTTGACACCCGACTGAATAAGCTTGAAAACGGCGAATATGACGGTATAATTCTTGCCGCCGCAGGACTTGAAAGACTCGGATTTGATTCCGATAAAAGGTTCAGCTTAACTTATTTTGACTACAAAGATTTTCTTCCTGCACCCTGTCAGGGGATAATAGCGGTTGAAAGCAGAAAAAACGATTTTGTGACCCCATTAATTAAAGATATAAATGACATTAACACCTTTTATTCATTTGAAACAGAGCGTTATATTCTAAAGCTGTTGAACGCCGACTGCGGTATGCCGCTCGGAGTTTATTCGTTTGTCAGCGGCAATGAAATAACGATTTCAATTTCGGATAACGAGGAAAGCTCCGTTGTCGGCGCAGATACAATTCCAAACCGATTCAGACTTGCAAAGGAGTTGGTTTCAAAGCTATGAGTAATCAGGGAAAAGTTTATCTTGTCGGAGCAGGGTGCGGCGATTACGACTTAATAACCCTGCGTGGCAAAAATCTGCTTGAAAAGTGCGATACTGTAATATATGACAGCCTTATTGACAGCCGTCTGCTTGATTTTGCTCCGAATAATGCTGAAAAAATCTGCGCAGGCAAGCGTGCAGGACATCACAGCGAAAAGCAGGAAAATATCAATAATCTGCTTGTGAAGAAGGCAGGAGAGGGGAAAACTGTTGTAAGATTAAAGGGCGGCGACCCGTTTGTTTTCGGCAGGGGCGGAGAAGAAATTATTGCACTTAAGGAGAATAACATTCAGTATTCCGCAGTTCCCGGAATTTCCTCTGCAATTGCCGTTCCCGAGCTTGCAGGAATCCCCGTCACACACAGAAAATTAAGCCGAAGCGTTCATATAATAACAGGACATACGGCTGACGATATGCTCCCCGAAAATCTCAGCCGCTATGCAGAGCTTGACGGAACGCTCGTTTTTCTTATGGGGCTGAATAATATAGATACAATTTCCGAAAGCCTGATAAAAAGCGGAAAAAATGAAAACACTCCTGCCGCCGTAATTTCAAACGGTGCCGGCAAAAATCAGCGGATTGTGAGAGGTACATTAAAAGATATTGCGGCTAAAGCAAAAGAAAACAATATAAAATCTCCTGCAATTATTGTAATCGGAGAAACTGCCGCATTTGACTTTAAAGAAACAATCTCGCTCCCTCTTGACAATATTTCGGTGACAGTAACGGGCACAAAACGGTTTTCGGAAAAGTTATCTTCACAGCTTAATAATCTCGGTGCAGATGTAAAAACGCTTGATTTTCTCAATGTAATTGAATATCAGGACAATGCTGATTTTGACAATGCGCTGAAAAATATTTCGGAATAT
>JBJEOX010000196.1:0-2324 GCA_051880935.1 Ruminococcus sp. | reverse complement strand
CTGATTTAGCTCCGTTAATTTCAGCAATTCCGTTTGTAACTTCTCTGATTTTGCCAACGAGCAATTCTCTTTCGTGTTTGTCGTTTGTGCGCAGAGTACCTTCAAGCAAGGCAGTATCGGGGATAATATTAGCGGCATTTCCGCTTTGAAATTTTCCAACGGTAAGGACGCAGTTCTTTTCGGGATTTGAGCTTCTGGCAATAAGTCCTTCGAGTGCAGTATAAATTTGCACAGCAGTATGAATCGGGTCTACGGTGAGATTCGGATATGCTCCGTGACCGCCTTTACCTGTTACTGTAATTCTGAATCCGTCCACTGAGGACATCATAACACCACCGCTGTTGTACATAAAAAGTCCGATAGGCAATTTACCCGGTGCAACGTGGAAAGCAAGTGCGGCGTCAGGCTTGGGATTTTCAAGAATCCCGTTTTCAATCATATTTTTACTGCCCTCAAACGTTTCCTCGGCAGGCTGAAACATAAACTTTACCTTACCGCAGAGCTTGTCCTCGTTTTCTTTAAGAATTTTTGCGGCTGTAAGCAGCATAGCAGCGTGAAAATCATGTCCGCAGGCGTGAGCCTGTTTTTCTGTAGGACAGGCAAATTCCTCACCGCTTTCCTCGGATATAGGCAGAGCGTCCATATCTGCTCGCAACAGCAGAGTTTTTTCACCCTTGCCCAAAAACGCAGTCACTCCATAACCGCATTTTTGCGGATTAAGTCCGTATTCGGTAAGCTTTTTTATAACGTACTCAACTGCAACGGGCATATTAAGTCCTGTTTCAGCATTTTTGTGAAAAAATCGGCGGTGAGCGATAGTTTCATCATTTAACTCTAAAGCACGTTTGTAAAAATCCATATTAAAAGACCTCACTTTAATTTTAAATATGCTTTTAATAATACTATAACAAAATAATTAATTATTATCAATTGCAATTTTGACAATAATTACAATGTATCTTGTGCGTATTGACAAAAAAGCCCTAAATGTGGTATTATACAATTGATTATAAATGTTTGATTAATGTAAAATTTATTTTGAAATTATATAGTTTTTGAGATATGAACGGAGGAGTATGATGAATACTGCTATAATTCTTGCAGGCGGAGTCGGCAGCAGAATGGGAGCCGACCGACCGAAGCAGTTTCTTATGGTACAGGATAAGCCGATTATTTCTTATTGCTTTGATATTTTTCAGAAGCACAGTGAAATTGATAATATGGTAGTTGTTGTAAGTGAGCAGTGGCAGGGATTTGTTGAGGAATATGCCGAAAAGTACGGTATTACAAAAATCTGTGGTTACGCTCCTGCCGGTAAAACCCGTCAGCACTCAATTTACCACGGTTTGAAGTGTATTGAAGAGAGTGCGCCCGATACCGATATTGTTATTGTTCACGATGCTGCTCGTCCTCTTGTATCTGATGAAATCATTTCAGACTGTATTAAGGGTGCAACGGAATACGACGGTGCAATGCCTGTAATTTCTGTTAAGGACACTGTTTATCAGAGTAAAGACGGATGCAGTATCGGCTGCCTGCTTAAACGCTCCGAGCTTTTTGCAGGACAAGCCCCTGAAAGCTTTAAATTCAGAAAATATCTTGATATACACAACTCGGTTTCCGACGAGGAAATAAGTCTTACTGCGGGCAGCAGTGAGATTGCTTATCGTCACGGAATGGAAATCAGAATGGTAAAGGGCAGTGAGCGAAATCTTAAGATTACCACTGTCGAGGACTTGGAAACTTTCGAGTCTATTTTGAAAGGTGTGAATTAATTTGGAAAAAATGAAAGCAAGAGTATTAAGAGAAGTAGGAAATCTTGAATACTGCGACTATCCGATGCCAAAGGTCAATTCAGGTGAGGTTCTGTTCAAGGTAAAGGCTTGCGGAATCTGCGGCTCTGATATTCCGAGAATTTTCGTAAATGGGACATATCATTTTCCTACTATTCCGGGACACGAATTTTCCGGCATTGTAGTTGATGCACCTGACGAGGAAAACAAAAAGCTTATCGGTATGAGAGCAACCGTATTTCCTCTGATTCCCTGCAAAACCTGCGAGAGCTGCAACAACGGCAGATTTGAAATGTGCAAAAGCTATGATTACCTCGGCTCAAGAAGTGACGGCGCATTTGCTGAGTATGTTCGTGTTCCTGTCTGGAATCTTGTTCCGATCCCCGATAACCTTTCATATGAGGTTGCCGCTATGACTGAGCCTTGCGCAGTCGGTCTGCACGCTTTAAGACAGGCACAGATTGAAATCGGCGATGTAGTTGTAATTTACGGCCCAGGAACAATCGGTATGCTTATTGCGCAGTGGGCAAG
>JBJEOX010000195.1:0-2328 GCA_051880935.1 Ruminococcus sp. | reverse complement strand
CAGGCTTTGTGGCGGAGAGTTAGGGATTCGAACCCTAGGTTCCTTGTGGGAACACGGCATTTCGAGTGCCGCACCTTCGACCTCTCGGACAACTCTCCGTGTGTATATTTCAATCTGCTTTTTTCTTCGCTCAATTTTCGGTCAAAAAATTTTTGGAGAGAAAAGCAGGAGAGAACACTGAAAAATATTCGATTTTTAATTTTGAAAACCCTTAAAATAAAGGGTTTTCCGGCGGACGAAACGACCAAGTCGCCGTAAAATTTCGAGTCGTTCTCGTTATGACCCTTCGATACATCTCCGGATAAACTTTGCAAAAGGTATTGTATCAAAAAATTGTAAATATGTCGAGATGAGAACTGACAATATATTACTACAATATATTTCAATCAATGTCTGACAGCAAAATTAACGGGGTTGCCTAGACAACCCCATCATTTTACATTTTTTCTTATGCTTCCTTGCAGAATTCAAAGATTTCTGCGGGAAGTTCTTCTTTATCAGCTGATACTGTGAATACAAAGTTGTTGCCTGTGAGAGCTGAAAGTTCTTCAACTTTCTTAAGGAAGCAAGCAAGCTCTGCATAATCACGGCTGCCGATTCTAAGTGTTGCATCAACAAGAATATCTGTGATATCGTTGTCACCTGCGCAGATACCGCTGAGGAAACCGTAGAATGAATCAAAACCTTTTATTGAATATTCGTTAGCGGAAACAAGACGTGCACGATAGTTTACTTCAGTTCTAAGCTGTGTACCCTGCTCTACGCATACAACGTTTCCGTTTGATTTTTCGATAGCATCGTTAACTGCCTGAATCAATTTCTTTGTTTTTCCTGATCCTTTGTGTCCGATTATCAATGTTACCATAAGTTACAACTCCTTTTTACTTTATGTAAAGGGACAAATAAATCCCCTTTAGCCTTATTATTTTGCGAGCCTTTCTTCAAGCTCTTTCTTCATGTCCTCATATCCGGGTTTACCGAGAAGTGCGAACATATTTTTCTTGTAGCTTTCAACGCCGGGCTGGTCAAAAGGATTTACCTGCAAGATATAACCGCTGATTGCACAAGCTTTTTCAAAGAAATAAATAAGCTCACCCAGAGTATACTCATTCATTCCGTCAAGAGTGATAATAGTATTCGGTACACCGCCGTGTGTATGAGCTAAAAGTGTACCCTCTTGAGCCTTTTTATTAACGAAAGATAAGCCTTTTCCTGCAAGGAAATTAAGTCCGTCGAGGTTTTCTTCATCTTCTTCTATAATAAACTCTTTTTGAGGCTCATTAAATGTGATGACAGTTTCCATTAAGTTTCTTTCGCCCTGCTGGATATACTGTCCCATTGAGTGCAAGTCTGTCGAGAAAACAACGGATGCCGGGAAAATACCTTTATTTTCCTTACCTTCGCTCTCACCGAACAACTGTTTTAACCATTCATTCATCATTGCAAATGACGGCTCATATGATACGAACAATTCTGTCTTTTTATCGCTTCTGTAAAGAAGGTTTCTCATTGCCGCATATCTGTAACAAGCATTAGAGTCAATATCTTCACACATAAATGCTTCTCTTGCGTCCTGTGCGCCTTTCATAAGAAGGTCAATATCAATTCCGGCAGCAGCAATAGGAAGAAGACCTACAGCAGTAAGCACCGAATATCTTCCGCCTACATCGTCGGGGATAACAAAAGTTTTATATCCCTCTCTGTCTGCAAGGCCTTTGAGCGTACCCTTAGACTTATCTGTTGTAACGTAAATTCTGTTTTTAGCCTCTTCTTTGCCGTATTTTTCTTCAAGCATCTTTTTGAAAACTCTGAAAGAAATTGCAGGCTCCGTAGTAGTACCTGATTTTGAAATTACGTTGACTGAAAAATCTTTACCCTCACAAAGTTCAATAATTTCATTAAGTGCTGTGGGGCTTATTGAATTTCCCGAAAAGACAATCTGCGGTGTATCTTTTGCTAAAAGATTGTAGTTTGCGCTTTTACAATATTCAATCGCTGCTCTGGCTCCCAGATAAGAGCCGCCGATACCTATAACAACTAAAACGTCAGAATCCTTTTTAATCTTCTCTGCTGACTTTTTAATTTCTTCAAATTCTTGTTTATCATAATTTATCGGTAAATCGACCCAACCGAGGAAGTCGTTACCTTTGCCCGTGCCTGAATGTAAAGTGTCATGTGCTTTTTTTACTTCTTCACGGATTGCTTCAAGCTTTTCTTTTTCAATAAAGCTCTCAGCGTATTTAGTGCTGATTTTTAAGTCCATTTGTTTCTCTCCTTAATATTTACATTTCAATTTTACAATATTATTCGTAATTTTGCAATAGTTTT
>JBJEOX010000194.1:0-2330 GCA_051880935.1 Ruminococcus sp. | reverse complement strand
TGTAACGCTTGAAAAAGACGTTCCTTTTGATACGCTTAAAAAGGCGGTAGAGGATAAAGGCTACACCGTTATTGAATAATACTGCAAAATAAAAGGTCAGGATTCATCCACAGAAGATTCCTGACCTTTTATTAATATAAATCATAATCAATCCTTAAAAATCCAACGTAAAATGTAAATCATAACTTATCTCCTTTCGGTGTTTCAACGTGTTTTTCTTTGTTATGTCTACACTATACTTGACTGACCGTGACAAGATACGGACAATATTTTAAACATATTTAAAATATTCAGATTAAATCTATTTTTTTGAATCGGAAATAATCTCTTTCAGTTTTTTATTAAGCATAGCAACAGGCAACCCGACAACATTATAAAAATCGCCGACAATTCCCTTTACAAGCGCAGTGCCTTTGCCCTGAATACCGTATGCGCCTGCCTTATCCATTGGCTCGCCCGTTGCAATGTAATCTGCAATTTCTCTGTCGGTAAGCTCGAAAAATTCAACCTCAGTTGTCTGCGAAAATGAAATGCACCTGTCCTTGTACAATAATGCACAGCCCGTAATAACCTTGTGTTTTCTGCCCGACAGTCTGCGTAACATTTCTGCGGCGTCACTTTCACAGCTCGGTTTGCCGAGCATAATTCCGTCAAGAAAAACACCTGTATCACAGCCTATTACAATATCGTCAGAGTGATTGTTGCCCTGAATATGCTTTGCCTTTTTTACGGCGAGATATTCGGGCTTTTTTTCAAGCTCAATTTCCTTTTCGATTGTTTCGTCAATATCGGCAGGCTCAACCGAAAAATCATCGCAGATAAGCGATAAAAGTTGTTGCCTGCGTGGAGAAGCCGAAGCTAAAATTATCATAAAACATACCTCCGTTTTCTTTATTATATCATAATTATTGCGAATAGCGCAATGCTTTGCCTCAGGTAAATCTTTGACATTCTAATGAAAAAGTCATATAATAAATCAAAAATGAAAGGAAGAAAAACTATGCCTATTCCAACAGACCCCGCAATACTGCTATCCTACATAAATACACAGCTTCGTGATAATTACCCGTCGCTTGAGGAACTTGCAAAGTCGCTCTCCGCAGATGAAAACGAAATCAGAACAAAGCTTTCTTCAATCGGTTATGAATACAGCGCAGAGCTAAATAAATTCATTTGATAAATTATATTGATTATGTAAAATTCGTAAAATCAATAATATATTGAGGCGTTTCCTTGAACAGAGTAAAATAATATGCTATAATCAAAATGTTAAAGTCAATTTGTGGTGATACTATGACTAAAATAAAAATTTGCGGAATAACCTGTCGTAAGGACGTAGAAATTCTTAATGAATTTCTGCCCGAATACGCAGGCTTTGTGATGTTCTTTCCAAAGAGCAGGCGCAATATTTCCGCACATACTGCCGCCAACCTATTATCTTTGCTTGACAAAAGAATAAAAACCGTTGCAGTCACCGTTTGTCCTACAGCACAGCAGGTCAGCGAAATTGTTGAATTAGGCTTTGACTTTATTCAGATGCACGGCGAGGTT
Source organism: Ruminococcus sp. (assembly GCA_051880935.1). Classification (GTDB taxonomy): domain Bacteria; phylum Bacillota; class Clostridia; order Oscillospirales; family Acutalibacteraceae; genus Ruminococcoides. The sequence continues at coordinate 779 of JBJEOX010000194.1, read as the reverse complement.
GAAAGCTCTGTTATTGATAATTCGCCGATTCCCGTTTTTAAAGCGTTCAATGTCAGCGATATCGATAAAGTCAGTATTTATGCGGAAAATAAGAACGTCTGCGGATATGTTTTTGACGCCGCGTCACCCGGAAGCGGAAAGACGTTTGACTGGAATATCCTCAGAAATATTCCTCACAATGACAAGCTCTTTATACTCGCAGGCGGACTTGATTGTAAAAACGTAACAGATGCGATTGGAATTCTCAATCCCGATATAGTTGATGTAAGCTCGGGTGTTGAAAACGAATCCAAGACGGGCAAGAGCAGGGAAAAGACCGCCGAGTTTGTAAGGACTGTCAGAAAAAACGTTTAGTATAATTTTTGTGTGTTTTAAAGGGTGTTTTTTTATTGCGTGTTTTAATTTGTGATGATGAAATCTTTGCTGTTGAATCAATTAAAAAAATCGTTTCCGAATATTTATGTGAGCGCAATGTAAGTGCAGAAATCATTGCTGTAACCGACAGCGAAAAGGTTATTACTTACAAAACGCCTTTTGACATAGCTTTTCTTGACGTTGAAATGCCAAAGCACAGCGGACTTGAAGTTGCTAAGCACATTTTAGCTTTAAATCCCGATACAATAGTTTTTGTTATAACCTCTCATCAGGGCTATCTTGACAGCGCAATGGATTTGCGTGTGTTCAGATTTTTGCCGAAACCGCCTGACAGAGAAAGAATTTTCAGCGGACTTGATTCTGCAATCAGATTTTACAACGAAAACACAAGAATGTTGCTGACT
>JBJEOX010000193.1:0-2333 GCA_051880935.1 Ruminococcus sp. | reverse complement strand
ATTGAAAGTCCCAGACCGCTTCCGCTTTTGTTTGCAAGCCTTCTATATGGCTCAAAAATTTCAGTCAGGTTATTGTTATCAATACCGTTGCAATGATTGCTGATTAAAAGATTGTTTTTACACAGAGCAATTTTTATACTGCTTTTGTCATCGGTGTATTTTATTGCATTGTCAATCAGATTTGACAACATTCTTTCAACTAACAGCCTGTCGGCAAATATATTTATATTTTCATTTTGTTCAATCTTTATTTCAGTGCAGTATCTGTGAATTATCTTGTTTAACGTTTCGTTAAGATTAATATTTTCCTTGTTAAGTGAGTAGCTGTCAGAGTCGAGCCGTGACAGCTCAAGCATATTTTGGATAAGTCGGTTTGCAGATTCCGAGCAGTCTAAAATATTTTTTGCACATTCGGTTTGTGCCTCATTGTCGGAAAGCTCAAGCATAGTTTCGGCATTGCCTCCGATGATGAAAAGGGGAGTTTTAATGTCGTGTGCAATTGCGCTTGTAAGATTTTTCCGCTCTTTCTCAAGGCATAACTGTCGCTTTACGCTTCGGCGGTAGATTATCCATATAATCGGAGCGGAAATAATAAGTAAAGCGGCAATGTAAATCAGCATCAAAAGCATTCGTTCATAACATTCGTCAAGCACATTGATTTGCTCTGCATACGTTACGGTTAAGCCGTTGTCTGATATGTTTTCGGAATCTAAGTAGATATATGTGAATAAATTTTCTTTAACAGCCTTTTCCGAAATTTCTGCCGGTTGATTTTTTATTATGTCTTTGGCTGTCTGAATAAGGTTGCCGGTTGAATAACCTCCGCAGACAAAATCGCTTAAAATAATGCTGTCGCACTTTTTGCCCGATTTTTTGAGCTTACAATTCTGAATATCCTTTGGAGCAAGATAAAATTCTTCAACAGTGTTTTCTGCGTTGTAATCACTGCCCTTAAGCATTGACGGAATTATTTCAACCTTTTTCGGGTAAATTTCTTTTCCGTCGGAGGAAATGTAAAACTCAGTCATCAAAAGTAAATATTCGCTTATCCCGTCAGACCTGTTACTCAGCAGGTCTGTTATTTTTTTGTACTGCTCATCGGTTGCAGAGCTTCTGAATTTTTCAAAACTGACAAACCCCATAACTGACTCATAATCATCGTCGTAAAAATCAAGGGCAAGCTTGTTTTCGCTTTTTGCAAACTCATCTCCGTTACTGTCGGTTATGATGATTTCCGAGTTTTTTGCTCTGCCTGAATTGAGCAGAAAATCCGCTGAGCTTTTGTCTGCAAAAGAAGCATTTTTTAAATTCGAGGTGAGCACATTGAAATTGTTTTCTGCATTTTTAATAAGCTGTGATTTTTCACTCTCAAACATAAGGTAAAAGAAAACTGAAAAAATCAGCACACTTAGTATCAGCAAAGCCGAAATCACCCTGCAAAACATTTTTCTGTGTTCTTTATAAAGTCGCTTTCTCATTTTTTGTCCTCAATTTTGTAGCCACGACGGCGGAGCGTTTTAATAAGATTTGCATTGTTTCCGAGTGCTTTTCGCAGGTTTTTGATGTGAGCGTCAAGAATTCTGCCGTCAAAAAGACTGTCGTAACCCCAGACCTTGTTTAAAAGCTGTTCACGGGAAACAACGCTGTTTTTGTTTTCAATAAGAATTTTCAGCACGCCGTACTCCTTTGCTTTAAGCTCGATTTCTTTTCCGTCGCTTGTTACCAATCCGTTGTTCGGATTGAGCGTTATTGTCCCTGCTGTGAGCATATCACAGCGAACTAATCCTTTGGAGCGTTTTACAAGCACTTTTACTTTTTCGTAAAGCACAGGCAGGGAGAACGGCTTTGTTATGTAATCGTCACAGCCGAGTGCATAGCCTGTCAGAATGTCCTCCTGAGCTGATTTGGCGGTTATGAACATAATCGGCACATCGCTGTACCGCCGTACTTCTCTGCATACCTCAAAGCCGTCAAGCTCGGGCATCATAACGTCGAGGAGAAGTAAATCATATATGTTTTCATACGCCGATTTGATTCCCTGCTTGCCGTCAAAAGCAAAATCTATTTTAAATTCGTCGCCCTTTAAACTAAAGAAGTTTCGAATCATTGTGTATATTCTGTTATCGTCTTCAATAAGCAAGATTTTGTACATTATAAACCACCCCACATTATTCTACGGCAGTAATCTGTTGCGAATCTGAAATTTACAAATAAATTTTACAGCAAATAATCACCTTTTTCAACTGTAACAGCTTTGGAACAGATTTGTATGATAATTTAGAATTGTAATATTGTTTCAGGAGGCAAAATTATGAAAAGAATTTTAGCTTTTA
>JBJEOX010000192.1:0-2336 GCA_051880935.1 Ruminococcus sp. | reverse complement strand
GCGGCGGTGCAGGCAAGAGCAATCAGGCTGTAATCGCTGTTTATGATACCTACAACGCTTCGGGAACAGTATCTTCCGACCCGTTCCTGTCATTCAGAGTTACCTCGGGTGCATATTCAGGCTTTGAAATTGAGTCTTGTGACATTTCTTCTGACGGACAGATGTATTTCAATGTAAACAGATGGACATCAAGCAGCGGTAACTATGACGCTATTCTCCGTTTCAACGGTTTTGTTGCAAACGGATTCAATCCTGACGGAAATGTTGATGTAATCAGCGGCGGTCAGGGAAGTGTTTATGTCAGAGGTTGGGCATTCGATAAGGATTGTGCGGCGATGAATATTCCTGTTCACGTATACATCGGCGGACCTGCCGGAAGCGGTGAGGGACACGCAATCACAGCGAATACCTACAGAAATGACGTAAACGGTGCATTTGGCTGCGGAGATTACCACGGCTTTGACGCAACAATCGGCACTTCTCTCCGAGGTTCACAGCCTGTTTACCTTTACGCAATTAATACTCGCAAGGGTACTAATGTAATGATTGGCTCAGGCTGGGTAAACATCACAAGCGACACCAGCGCACCGTCAATCGGCAACGTAAGAGTTACAGAAGTATCCGAAAACGGCTACAGAGTAACCTGTGATGTATGGGACGACACAGGAGTAACCTCCGTAAGATTCCCTACTTGGACAACAAACAACGGACAGGACGACTTAATCTGGCACGAAGGCTCTGTAAGCGGAAACACGGCAACGTGCTACATCAGCAGAAATGACCATTGGGGCGAGTACGGTACATACATTACTCACATCTACGCCTATGACGGCTACGGCAATCAGTCCTGCAACGGTGATACTAATGTATATTTAGAGCAACCGCTCAGCATTTACAATTATGGTATTGTTGATATCGGTGCAGACTTCTATGCAAATATCACCGGTTTAGGAAAGAATTTGTCAATCAACGGCTGGGACGGAACTAACGTAATAATCAGCGATAAAGACGGTTCAACTCCGCAGAACTGGCATTTTATCCGTCAGAGCAACGGCAGTTACAAGATTGTAAATATGTATAATAACAAGTGTCTTGATGTAAGCGGTGCTGCAAATGCAGACGGTGCAAACGTTCAACTTTGGGAGGACAACGATAGTTCGGCACAACGTTGGTACATTTACAATGTAAACGGAAAATATGCGCTTAAGGCGGAATGCTCAGACCGTGTGATTGATATAACAGGTGGTTCTTCTGCAAACGGAACGAATATTCAGACCTATACATTTAACAACTCGGGCGCACAATTGTTTGAAATCAACAAGTCAATGACAACCGCTAACCTTGGAGATGATTTCTACGCAAATATCTCTTGCTATGGTAAGAATTTGTCAATCAACGGCTGGGACGGCGACAATGTTATTCTTTATGACAAGGACGGCTCAACTCCTCAGAACTGGCACTTTATCCGTCAGGGTGACGGCAGTTACAAGATTGTGAATATGTACAACAATAAGTGCCTTGATGTCAGCGGTGCTTCAAGCTCTAATAATGCAAATGTAGGAATTTTCGATGACAACAACGGAACAAGCCAAAGATGGTACATTTATTCAACTGTAGATGGCAAATATGTACTTATGTCAGGCTGCTCAAGTTGTGTACTTGATGTTTGCGGTGCGTCAAGCGAAAACGGCGCAAATATTATGATGGGTACATCACACGGCGGCGCTAATCAGCAGTTTACAATTGAACCTGCTGTTAATTGCGCAACAATAACATATTCAGGTCATGTGCAGAATATAGGTGATGTTGCACCTGTATCAAACTGGGAAGTTCTCGGCACAACAGGGCAGGCTCTTCGCCTTGAGGGCGTAAGAATGAGCGTAAACGGTATGAGCGGAGACGTTCAGTACAGAGTACACGTTCAGAACTACGGCTGGATGGATTGGAAGAGTGCAAACGAATATGCAGGCACAACAGGAGAGTCGCTCAGAATTGAAGCTATTGAAATCAAGCTTACAGGTGAGATTGCAGAGTATTACAATGTTGAGTATCAATCCGCCGTGCAGGACATTGGCTGGATGTCAGTATGCAGAAACGGCGAAACCTCAGGTACAACAGGTCAGGCACTTCGTTTGGAAGCAATAAAGGTTCGCCTTGTTCACAAATAAACAGCGTTTGGCGGGGAAACTAACGGTTTCCCTGCCGTTGCGTTTTCGATAATCATATAACACACATTTTTAAATATGAAAATTATCCCGAATCGGATAATACGATTCAGGTTTTATATAAATAAATTTATTCTTTGGAGGAGATTAAATGAAAAAAATAATTTCATT
>JBJEOX010000191.1:0-2348 GCA_051880935.1 Ruminococcus sp. | reverse complement strand
GAGCCATTGTTGTCAGGTCGCCAACGTGACCGCCCGACTCGCCGCCCTCTGCTATAACAGCAAAAGCACCATTCTTCTCCATCTTTCTTGCAAGCGCAACACTGGGAACTACGGGGATAACCTTAATTCCTGCTTCAAGCCACTTTGGCATATATTTGCCGGGGTTGCCTGCACCGGTTGTAACAACCTTTATGCCTTCCTCGACAACAACGTCTGCAACCTCTGCTGCAAAGGGACTCATAAGCATAATATTTACGCCGAATGGCTTGTCCGTAAGCTCCTTGCACTTGCGGATTTCCTCACGGAGCTGTTCGCCGTTTGAGTTCATTGCGGCAATAAGACCTAAGCCGCCTGCGTTTGAAACACCGGCAGCCAGAGACGCATCAGCTACCCATGCCATACCTCCCTGAAAGATAGGGAACTCAAGACCGAGCGACTGATCTATAACGGTAGAAATCATATGTACATTCTCCTTTTCTGCATGATACTGCGGTTTGTGACAACTGACCTATTTGCAAGATTTCATCATACAAGCACAGGGCACAAAGCCGCAGTTACCTGATTTTAGTATTATGGCATTTTAATTTAATACTAACGCAAAAGAATTCAAAAGTCAATATATATGTTCAACTTTTTGGGTAATAACCCATTTATTACCAATATCAAAGCAAATAAAACCTATATCACTTTCAGCTGCAATAATCCTCCAGCGATTTTTTGAGATTTTCCTCTCCCTTTACCTCAATTCCCTTTTCAAGCAGCATAATATCCCCTTTCGGCAAAGTGCTGACAAGCGTATCGGTTGTCATATACGGAGTATTTTCGCCGAATCTGTAGACAACTATGCGGTTGTTTTCGGATTTCAGCACAAAAACCTCGTTTTCGCTGCCCTTGTTTTCCTCTGCTGACGTCACGTCAGTTCCTACAGTTGCCGCAGGAGAAGCATAAACGCTTGTAAACAGGCACACCATAAGTATTATTCCCGTAATAAGTACCAGCTTTTTCATTTTATATTCCTCACTTTGAACGCTTATTACCCGTAGTTTTTCCCGAAAAGAGGTGAATATTCACCCTTTTACATAAAAAACCTTCGCTGAAACTCTATATTTTTTAATAAAAATTTAATTTAAGATATTTATTTTTTTCATTTGAGGTGCTATAATAACTATTAATAGTGTTTTTTACTCTATTTTATCAACATAATTGTATTATAAAGACTTTACATTGTTTATTGAGTCTCAAACAGGCAAATTGCCGTTAAAGGAGTAAATATGCGTAACAAACGTGAAACAGACATAAGCCGTTACACGGACAAATCTGCTGATACAGGCATTATTACCGAAAAAAGCGAAAGCGGAGTAAAAAGATTTTTTAAAGGGCTGGGCAAATTTCTGCTCACTGCATTTACAATCTGCTTTGTTGCATTTTTCATAGCAGGAATTTCTCTTTCAATTTACATTTTCACGCTCGCTTCCGAGCCGACAGGCATTGACCTCAAGGCAAAATCACTTAATCAGACAAGCTTTATCTATATTAAGGACGACAAAACAGGCGAGTTCAAGGAATATCAGACGCTTTACAGCACAGAAAACAGAATCTGGGTTGACAATCAGGATATTCCGCAGGCTATGAAGGACGCTGTTGTCGCAATTGAGGACAAGCGTTTTTATGACCACAACGGCGTTGACTGGGCAAGAACGCTGTCTGCTGTAGTAAACCTTGCTACGGGCGAGGACACCTACGGCGGCTCGACAATCACCCAGCAGCTCATCAAGAACATAACCGACGACAACGAGGTTTCAATCAACCGTAAGCTTCGTGAAATCTGCAAGGCGTTAAAGCTTGAGGACGAATATACAAAGGACCAGATTCTTGAGGCGTACCTCAACGTTGTAAACTTCGGCAACAACTGTCAGGGCGTTGAAGCAGCCGCACAGCTCTATTTTGACAAGAGCATAAAGGACTGCTCAATTGCAGAGTGCGCCGCAATTGCGGGCATTACGCAGAATCCGTCCTTGTGGAATCCCCTTGTTTATCCCGAAAACAACAAAAAACGCCGTGAAATTGTAATTGATGAAATGTACGACCAGGGCAAGATTACAAAGTCCGAGTACGAACAGGCTATGAAGGAGTCGGCAAATATGACATTTGTCGGTTTCCGGAACACCAAAGAAGATGACGACGACAACGATTACGTTCAGAACTGGTACATTGACCAGGTGTTCTATGATTTGAAAGAGGATCTTGCGCTGTATTACAATATCAGCGAGGAAGCGGCTTCCGAAAAGCTCTACACCGAGGGACTTAAAATCTACTGCGCAATGGACGAAGAAATGCAGAACTATATG
>JBJEOX010000190.1:878-2349 GCA_051880935.1 Ruminococcus sp. | reverse complement strand
TCATTCCATTTTATCATACTTTTTTCTGTCTATCAATTCGGGGAAGGGGGCACAGATTATCAGAGTAGTAATAATAACTGATTAAAAGTATATAGAATTTTAAGCATATTTTCGTCAGGCATGTGCACTGTCCTCGAAAGTATGACGGAAAGATACCAAAAAGAAATTCAGTATTTAATTTGATATCAGTATGCGTTGATGTCTGCTTTTTACAAAAATACAATATAAATTTTGTGTTGTATTTTTCTGTAATTTAAGGTATAATATTTGTATATTCTCAACTAAACTTTATTTAACGATCTAAAACTTTAATAAACAATTACAAGCTTATTTTTAAAGAGGAATTCCTACCGAAAATAAAAGTAAAAATTATTATATTATTCTTTAACCGCAATTATGCGGTATTATCTACTAAGTGGTTTTAAGGAGTTGCTAAAAATGAAACATGAAAAACGAACCTTCCGTGCTCTGCTGATGATTATTGCTATGGCTGCATGTATAACTCTGAGCAATATATTTGTTGCCGAAGCTGTAACGGGCTCCCTTTCAAAAAACACCGGAACTCGCCACACGATTGCAACATCACTCAGCGATAAAGCTAAAAATTACTACACCGGAAACTATGCGTACAGCGTTTTATCACAGGTTTCCGGAGGCACATCAAGCTGTCTGTCTACTGTAAACAGCAGCCTTTACCAAAAACTTCATACATTGATGGCCGACACTATGACTAAATCATTTTCGTACTCTTCATTAACTACATACTGGCCAAATACCGATGCAAATAACAATTCCGGCAATGCTTCTATGATTTACAGCGACTCTACAAGTTCATCTGCTTACAGCCGTGAGCACGTATGGCCAAAGAGCCGCGCTTCATTCAAGGAAACGGGCGGCGGCTCGGATATTCAGCATCTTCGCCCCGAAAACAGCACAATTAACTCAACAAGAAGCAATTACACGTTTGGTAATGTTCGCAACGTACTCTCAACTTACAGCACAAAAACCTATGAAGGAAAAGATGTACTTTACTATTCCTCATCAAATGATATAGTTGAAGTAAACGATAACGTAAAGGGCGATATTGCACGTATACTTCTTTATGTGTACGTCCGTTGGGAAGAGCCTAATTTATTTATGAATACGCCTAATCCTGTTATCGGTACAGACGATGACCAGAACGACGGTAAAAAGGTAATCGAAAGTCTTGATACACTGCTTGAATGGTGTCAGAACGATCCGGTTGATACATGGGAAATGAGTCGTAATGACCAGTGTGAAAATCTCCAGGGCAACCGAAATGTGTTTATTGACTATCCTGAGTATGCGTGGCTTTTGTTCGGCAAAACAGTTCCGAGTAATATGAAAACACCATCGGGTACCAGTACCAATAATGGCTCTGTTTCAATCTCCGGCACTCAGGTTACATCGGCAGATGAGTTTGCCGACGGAGGAAACTATGTGCTTGTTG
>JBJEOX010000190.1:0-778 GCA_051880935.1 Ruminococcus sp. | reverse complement strand
CTTACAGCATAAGCCAGAATAGATTCGGAGCTTATTCAACTTCTAATACAAGCGGCTATGTTACTGACCTTATGGTGTTCAGGCTGAAAGAAGAAAACAGTTCGTCAACATCTTGTACTCAGGTTACATCGGCAGATGAGTTTGCCGACGGAGGAAACTATGTGCTTGTTGCGGCTAACGAAGGTAACTATTATGCTCTCGGAAACACAATCGGCGCAAAGATTGATTCTGTTCCTGTTAGTGTGACGAATAACACAGTAACAGCTGAAAGTCTTCCTGTATGGCAGATTTCCACAACAGCGAACGGTCTAAGCCTGTCAAACGGAACAGATTTTCTGTCCTATGACAGCACCACCAATTTCAAAAGCAGTGCTGAAAGCTATGAATGGAATATTTCCCAGGGAACAGATGGTTCTTTCCGTTTTACTGCCTCGGACAATACCTCGAGAGTAATTGCTTACAGCATAAGCCAGAATAGATTCGGAGCTTATTCAACTTCTAATACAAGCGGATATGCTACTGACCTTATGGTGTTCAGGCTGAAAAACAGCGGAACTAATACAGATACTCCCGTCACAACCAATCCGGGAGGCGAGGACATACAAAATATTCTTATAGGTGATGTTGACAGGAATAATATTGTAGATATAAGAGACGCCACATTTTTACAGATGCACATTGCAGGTTTCAAGAATCAGGACGGAAGTACTATGATTGATATTACCGATAATACTCAGCTATTAATTGCTGATTTTAACGGCAACGGCGTTATCAGCAT
>JBJEOX010000189.1:0-12431 GCA_051880935.1 Ruminococcus sp. | reverse complement strand
GCGGCAGGTTTGCAGTCTTTTTTCTACGGCTGTTTTTTTACAGCCCCTTTTCTTTGTTTATAGCATAGCAAAAAGCATTATATTTTGAGTATTATTTCTCAAGCTCAATATTCTTTATTAATGTGACAAAAGTCATATTGAATTTATTTCTAAATTCACTTTCAGATATTTCTGTTGGGTGTTAAAATGTAATTACAGAATTTGAAGGAGAGAGTTCTTATGGAAAACAAAACTATATTAAAGCTTGACGGCTTGAGCAAAAAATTCGGCAATAAAACAGTAGTTGACCATATTTCGCTTGAAATAAAGGAAGGTGAGATTTTTGGTCTGCTGGGTCCTAACGGAGCAGGCAAAAGTACTACACTTAATATGATTTGCTCACTTCTTAAACCTACCTCCGGCAATATTGAAATTTTCGGAATGAATGCTTCAAACAATATGAAGAAAATCAAAAAGAAGATAGGATATATTCCGCAGGAGCTTGCAATTCACGGTAATCTTAAAGCCTGGGAAAATGCAGAGCTTTTCACATCCTTGTACGGAATAAAGGGTAAAGAATTAAAGTCGGCAATAGATGAGTCTTTGGAATTTGTAGGCTTACTTGATAAGAAAAATAACTATGCCAAAAATTTTTCGGGAGGAATGAAACGCCGTTTAAACATAGCCTGTGCAATCGGTCACAAGCCTGAGCTTATGATATTTGACGAGCCTACGGTCGGAATTGACCCTCAGTCAAGAAACTTTATTCTTGAAAAAATCAAAACCGCCAACAATAATGGTGCAACAATAATATACACCAGTCATTATATGGAAGAGGTTGAGGCAATCTGCACCAGAATTGCAATAATGGATAACGGCAGAATAATTGCAGTTGGCACAAGAGAAGAGCTTGTAAGGCTGGTTACATCAGCGCCAGACAGCAATATTTCGCTTGAGGAAGTGTTCCTTACTCTTACAGGCAAAAAGCTTCGTGATTATGCAGGAGGCGATTACCTGTGATAATGATTAAAAATAATCTGAAATTAATGCTGAGATGCAAGGCTATTATTCTCGTTGTACTGATTATGGTAGTGGTAACCGGACTTCTGTCATCAGTATTCAAGGAAATGATGACTGATGATTTTGAAATCAAGAGCTGTACCGCAGGCTTTAGCTTTAGTCAGGATTGCAGATTCAAACCGGCTAAGGACATAATCAAAAGTGTTCTTGATGGAAACGGAATTGAGGCTGTTTATTATGAGGATAAATCAGGTGACAGTTTGGTAAAGGAAGGCGCTGCCGATATTTTTGTTGAGATTACAAACGACGGATGTACTGTGTATTCAGATGAGGATTATACTAACGAAAGCGGAATTGTAAAGATGATAGTCTATTCGATTATTTCGAACACATCGGGAACACAGACAAAGGATTATACAAATCAGTATGAGATAAAGGTTGACCCGATGCCTGATTCACAGCTTTACTATACAATTGCATATACTGTATATTTCATATGGTGTTCAATGATAGTATTGGGAGTTGTGATGTCAAGTGAACGAAAGAATAAAATAGGCTTAAAATTCAAAAGCTCGCCTGTTTCTGCATTCAGAATATATCTTTCAAGGTTTGTGCCGACAAGCATAGTAATTGCCTTGCTGATAGGAATTTCAGTCGCAATCTGCACACCGCTTTATTCAATAAGCTGGCAGACTCCGCTGTTGTCATTTTTCATCATTTTCCTCGGCTGCATAGCCTCAGCGGCGGTAGGTACGGTAATCTTCAGTCTGGTAAGGAATGTTATTGTATCAATAGCCTTGATATATTGCATTGATATGTACTGGGGATTTTTCGGCGGTGCATTTGCAAGCTACTTTATGGCATCATATGCCGACGGACTCAGGGACACCTCTCCGATTTATTTTATGATTCGTTCCCTGGCAGAGCTTAACACTATGGGACACAGTGATTATACCTGCACTGCCATTCTTATTTTATGTGCAATTATTGCAGTGTGCATTCCCCTCGGAATAATTGCCGTTAAGGTCAGAAAGGAGAGATAACCGTATGAGTGTGATGCTTAAAATGGTGAAAACCAACTTTAAACTGCTTATGCGAAATATAGGCTTTATTATCTGCGTTTTGTTAATCCCGATAGGTGCGGCATCAATTCTTATGATACAGCAAACCGGTGCCGATACCAATGAAACAGAAACACAGATTGTTGAAATAGAGGAAAATGCGTCAATAATGTCAGCATCGCTTTCTTCTATGTTTGACAAGGTAAGTGTTGTTGTTATAGATGCGTCTCAGGATGAAATTTCAGAACTGTTTTTGAATTCTCTTGCACAGGAAAATATCTGCGGAATTTACAGGTATAAAACACCTGAGCTTTCAAAAGAAGAAATAGATAAGCTTGCAAAAAGCTACTATGAAAGAGGTACGGTAACAGCGGTTGTCTATATTCCTGCTGATTTCGGAAAGGAGATTACTGAAAAAGGCTCACCAAAGGTTGATGTTATAAAAGGACGGGACGACGACCGCATAGAGCTTGTAAATAACATTATCAATCAGAATATTTCCGTTATGCTCCAATGCGCAGTAAATGCAGAGAACGATAATGCTTTTATAAATTCGGTAAAAGAAGCGTTTAACAATATGCCGCAGGTAAAAAGCGTTATAGCCGGAAACGATAACGAAAAGCTCACTGTAAAACAGGCAAACAGTCTTTCAAACATAGGCTACTCAATTGCAATATTATCCCTTGCGTTCATACTTACCGGCTGTTTTATTGCAAATCTTATAGTATCGGAAAGGGATAACAAAACGCTTATGCGTATTGAAATGTCAGGGTCATCAATGATGAATTATATATTTGCAAAAGCAATCACCGCAGTATTTGTGTCGCTGATTCAGGCAGGAATAACAGCCCTGACGATTATATTGCTGATAGGAACTGACATAGGAATTCCGTTTATGTCATTCATAATGTTTATAGCGGTAATCGGAGTAATATTCAATCTGTTCTGCGTGATAATGGCTATGTTCAGCAAAAATATACTCGGCGTGGTTTATGTATCGTTCGGAGTATGGATTTTTACAAATATTCTTTCAAAGGTTTACTTTAACTTCGGAACATTGCCCGACTGGATGGATAAGCTTTCTATGCTCACTCCTCAACGGTGGGTTATGATATGCTCGGAAATGCTTATGAAAAATCAGAGCGGAGTTTATTTAATATTCTTTACTGCTTCGGCGGCATTTCTTATACTCATTATAACTGCCGGATTTATAGGGGCCAGGTTACAGAAAACAGAAAAATAAAATCCAAATAAAATCAAGGCAGCGTCTGCATTACAGGTGCTGCCTTAAGGCCTTTTGTCATAGAAAATTGAGTGACAAAAAACGTGTTATGTGATAGAATTTAAAGAGAACAGTTTAATTTGAGGAGTTATGGTTTTGGATAACGAAAACGGAAAATTCGGCATTAATATAAAAAAGGATTATTTTATAGGCGTAAAGTTCGGTTATGCCCTGCTGATGACAGCATACATAATGCTTCAGAACAAGCTGAGCTTTTTTGATTCAGCGGAAATATTTATAGTATCGGCTGTTTGCGCCGCCGTTATGAGCCTTTATGAAATTTTAAATAAAAAGCTGTTTTTGCTTGTATCTGAATGGCTTGCGGTAAGTGCCGGGATATTTTTCTTTTCAAGCGGATTTATAATGCTGCTGCCTGTAGTGATTTCCGATACTATAACAAGATTCAATATGCCTCTTTATTCCCTGCTTTCACCACTTGCCTGCATAATTTTTACAGATGATAAATATATGATGATTATGCTGTGTCTGTTGACAGCGGTGATATATTACCAGCATTACGGATTGATAACAAGCTACCGCAAATCCAACGAGGACTATGAACAGCAGGAGTTACAGCTGAAGAACTCCATTGACATTAACTCTGAAAAGTTTAAAAACGAAATCAAAAGAACAAATCTTTACTATGAAAATATGATGCTTCAGGACAAGGCAAGACTTTCACAGGAGCTGCACGATAAGCTTGGACACAGAGTAAACGGCTCAATATATCAGCTTGAGGCTTGCAGACTGATAATTTCATCAGACCCTGAAAAGTCAGAGGAAATACTGAAAAGAGTTATTGACAGCCTGCGTACAGGAATGGATGACATCAGGGCATTACTCAGGAAAGAACGCCCTGATAGCAAGAGAGTAACTCTGTTACAGCTTACTTCACTTTGCAATGACTGTCGTGAGCAATATGGAATTACTGCAAATTTAAGTGTAACAGGTGACAGTGAAAGAATTGATGAAAAAAGCTGGAGAATAATTCTTAACAACTGCTGTGAGGCAGTTACAAATTCTCTGAAATATTCCTCCTGCAATAAAATAGATATTGAAATATCCGTGCTGAATAAGTTATTACGATGCTGTATAAGGGACAACGGCAAGGGTTGTGACAGCATAACTGACGGTATGGGTTTACAGGGAATGAAACAGCGAATTGCATCAGTGGGAGGAATAATTAATATTGACGGGACAAGCGGATTCACAATTAATATGCTTATCCCGATAGAATAGAGGAGGAATAAAAGTGGCAATAAGGGTAATAATTGCTGATGACAGCGATTTTGTCCGTGAGGGAATGAGCATAATTTTAGGTGTTGACAGCGATTTTGAAGTGATGGGATGTGCTGAAAACGGAAAGGAATGTGTGAGCCTTGCCAGAGAAAAACAGGCAGATGTAATACTTATGGATATTCAGATGCCTGAAATGGACGGAATTAAAGCTACTAAAATCATAACTGAGGAAAACCTGGGAAAGGTGCTCATCCTCACAACCTTCGATGATTATGATTTGGTGCAGGAGGCAATCGTCAACGGTGCAAAGGGGTATCTGATTAAAAATCATACTCCCGAAAAGCTCAAGCAGACTATAAAATCCGTGTATAACGGGATTAATGTGCTTGACGAAAGCGTATTTAAAAAAATGGGAACACAGTCCCTTAAAAGCGACAAGTTTGATTCAACACCTTTTTCAAAGCGTGAGCTTGAAATTATTGAGGCGGTTGCTGACGGCCTTTCAAATAAAGAGATAGCCTCCAGACTTTTTCTCAGCGAGGGCACAGTCAAGAATCATATCAGCAACATTCTTGAAAAAGGAGAAATGGAACACAGAACTCAGCTTGCAATTTACTACCTCACAGGCAAAAAATGAGTGGCTGACACTCTTTTCATTGATTACAACTTAGCAAATTTTAACATCGGATTTGAAGTGAATTTCAAGCCCGATGTTTTTATTTCTTTTACTATTTAGAAATCAAACCCATCCGTTATTCCATTCAACTTGGTCAAATCTCTTTTTACGTAATATATTTCTGTGATTTCGGAAGTTGTATGTCCGAGCAAGTCAGCTACCTGTCTTGGAGTCAGAGATTTTATTGAACCGTCAGGTTGCTTTATGCCGTTTACAAGGTTTGTTGCGAAAGTATGACGGAGCGAGTGCAAGCCTTTGGTTTCTATACCTGCTGCTTTGAGTATTCTGTAATAGCGTTTGCGGAAATTTACCGGTCGGGTGAAGTTGCCGTTTTCATCGGGTATTAAAGGTGTATCCTCGCCGAAGTAGAATTCTTTTGGTGCTTGCGTAATTTAAAAATCATTTATTTGGCATTTCTTCAATTTCTGAAACAATCATCATGTTTAGTCCCAAATCTTGAAGTTTTTGTTCCATCCATTCAGAATCGCTCACCCATCTAAATATAATAGGTTGTCGAATATAATGTTCACGCATAGCTTCTCTGATAGGCGATGCTACTCTTTCAAACCATAGTACTTCTTCACCTTTCTCATTCATCCATATATAAGGTGTTTTCTCACTCGGACTACAATTAAATACTTCTCTCCAAATAATAGATGGAATCATTTGAGAATTGCCAAAACAAATCCTTAATCCTCCTCCAACTCTTTTAAACAAACTCATACCGCCGGACCCCAAAGAAGCAGAGAACTGTTCGGTAATATTACCCTCATTATTTAGTAAACCGTAATTTCCTAAGCTCCATTCTATTTCTTTGCTCACTGAAGTCCAACTAGAAAAAACCTTAGCTGTTTCAAAGAACACTGCGCCATGCTCATGATTCCAAGGATACCACATACATCCCGCAACAACTTTTTTGTGTGACGGAACATCTATTCTTACTATCTTGGAAAATTGTTTTTTATTTTCTGGATTTGTAATTAAGTGTTTGTCAATATTATCCGCATCCTCCGAAATAAGGCTTTCGTTAAAAAGGAAATAAGGAATATCAGTAATTACAAATGGATCCTCCTTAAAAATCAGATAGGATTTTTTCTCAATTAATGGAATCCAATCAAGCCGTTCTTTCTCTTCAACACTATATAATAGCTTTTCAATAAATGTGTTTATTGGATGTATTATCATATCAACATCATTTTCGATATATGGATCCTTATACGAGCCCAATGCTTTTGTACTATTATAAGCGATTCTACGAAGACCGTTTGATAATTGTGATGATACCCCATAATTTTCAAGAAGAGAAATATATGCTTCATAAATGCTATTATGATCAAAATAACCTATATTTGGTAAAGAATAATTATCCGAAGTTAACTCAAACCGTATTTCTTCCGAATTATACTTTTCTGGATTAACTTTGTAAAGAATACTGTGCATAATAAAATTACTTGATAATGAATTGCAGTTTTGATATTCTTTTTCCAGGAAATCATAAATCAATTCAGTTTCTATCTCACCAAAAGTCCACCGATAAATAATCATCAACAAGTATTCTTTTTGGATTTCTGATAACACGCTCCAATAATTGATGATAATTCCTATTGTTTCATGATAATAGAGTCCAAATAAATACAAAACATATAGAGCACTTTCGATTTTTCGTGCATTCAGTGATTTTATTTGATCTAAAAGCAAATATGCCGATATTTCAAGCAGACTATTAGGCGGAGCATACTTTTCAATATATTCTTCATAATTATACTCAGTCGGAATATGATTATTACATGTCACCCACAACTCCTGTGTTTTCACTTCTGATTCGAAGAGCAAAGATAAACTTTCAGCATCGTTACCGGCAAACACTCTTAATAAAACACTAATAGACCGAATCGACGGTTGATAGTCATATTTAGATAAATCCTTTCCGATTATTTCTGCTATTTTCCAAAATGTCTGCTCCGGAGTTACGTTGTAAAGTGCTTCTATAATATCTTCACAATACTCTACATCCCAAACATTATCCGATAAGAATTTGCAAAAGCTATCCAAAATAATCAAAGCATATTCACAAGATAACATATTTTCCGAAATAAGTCGTCGAATAATGATACGGTATCTTTCCTTAGAATACTCAAGAGCAGGATAATCAGGGACAAAAGAAATAAGAGTGTCTATATCCATTTGGATATATTCTGTTTCTATTTTTTCAATGACTTTCTTTTTTGTTCTATCATACTCATCCATATGTTTCTCTAAGTGATTATCATCTAATTGATGATCAATAATTGACAGCCATTGCGGAGTAAACCCTGAAACGATATTTCTAAAATCAATTTTATGTTTAGCTGATTGTTTAAACAGGTGTTTGTAAATTGCAGTAGCACCTATTCTTTCTTCTTGAGTATACCAAGAATGAATTCCGCAATTCAATAACCATAAAATAGTAAACTCATCTTTGTTGGATGAACACTCGGCTAATTCAAAAATCGCATTATAAATCATATATGGATCCAAACGGAATTCTTCATTAAAATAACGTAAGTTCCAAAAATCCAATAATCCATTTTTAATTGCAGCCTTTTGTACATTAAGACGAATATCATCTGAGCAACTATTTCCAATTTTTTTTGCAATCTGAGATAAGGAATAAAGCCGATTGCTGTGAGAGTGTGCTTGATCAGGAGAACTGTCAATTAGTTTTTCAAAGTAATAATTTGCTTCATATAAAGCATATTCTTTATGAGCAACATATCCAACTACATCCCATTTGAGTTTGTTGGAGAATTCAGTCATAACTTTCGGTGCAACAATTTCTCCGTATTTAGAAAAAACCTCGTGAATTTCTCGTTTGTTATCCAACTGATTTATGTAATTGAAGTTGTCTCCATATAATTTTTGAATATACTTTTTGATTATTTCTTTTTGATTGTGTTTATTCAAATACTCCAATACAGTTGTCTTATTATATGAACATAACGAGCCGACATAAAATAGATAGTATTGGAGTTCTTTGTATGTACTCTCTTCAGCACAAAACGATTCTCCGGCAGGGGAGTTAAAAAATGTAAACTCGAGAAATCTTATCGATTTTATATAATCGAATGGTCGTCTAAGCTTTGTAGTAAAAAACCATGTTTTATACTTTTTAAATCCATCGGATTCATTTGCATGATTGTTATAATAGTATTTTCCTAATAGACATGCAAATCTTGCCAAAGATGATATTTGAGAAACAGTAAAGGAAAACTTATCCGTTATCTGCTCAAAAAACACTTTTGAATGATTGCATATCACGGCATCATCAAGATGTCTTTCACAAAATCCTAAAATGAATGCTCTCAATACAATTTCAAAACTGTTTTCATCATGTATTACTGCTATGGGTTTATAATCCGGAACACTAAGATCTGAACTGTTTATTTCTTTGTCTAGTTGTATCAATATTATTCTTGAAAGCAAATATGAGTTTAATTGTGAATCTAACGGTAATAGCTGCTTTATACAACCTTCAAATTCTTTTATATGTCCGCTATAGTATATTGATTCAATTTGTTCCATAAAACAATTAGGTTCAAAATAACCCAACTTTATTGAATTCAAGGCTAAATCAAACGCCCTGGTTTTAATGCTTTCTTCAAAATAAGATTTGCCAAATGAGGTTAGCGCACGATATTGCCACTTATCTTTTGGATGATCAATTTGATTTAGCGTAATCCTTAGATTTACTGCTACTTTTCCCCAATGCTCTAGAAATTCAACTACATTTTCTGATTTATGTCTCCAAGGTGTATTCTGTTCTTCATTTATATCAAATAACGGTAAAAAAGAATACGGCGTGTGGTTACCAAACCATTTATTGTAAACCAATAATGCACGTTCTTTATGTATTTGTTTTTCCGAAGAAAAAAGTTTCTCACATAATGTTAACGCAGATTGATAATTAACGAGGTTTTCTTTTGAAATCGGAAGACTACGCACCTCAGTGATATCATATGTTTCTAACTCCGGATAATCTTTTGATATATAAGCTTTATCATAGTATTCATAATATCTGATATGTTGGTACAGTGTTTTTATAGATAAGTATGTATTAATATATCCTTGGCTATTGTTATTTTTGCAAGACTCTCTATACGATATGTTCGCAAAATCATCTAATCTCTGTTTAGAAACGCCTTCTGCCAATGAGTTAATAACAAATTCAGGAGTAAAATAATTAGGTATTATACTCGTCTTTTTGGCGTACTGAAGTAACGGTATAGAATTTATATACGACGCAATTCCTTCATCATTATTAAGGAAATACATTGCTAAATCAAATGCAATATCTTGATATTTCTCTTTATAATCTTTTATTCGACTCACTAAAAACACACGAAAATCATTGTGAAATAGAGCGTACACTCCTGGCGTTTCTGTTTCATAAACAAGCGGAAATAACCTGTTAAAAATAACTCTCCAATCAGATTCAGATAAAGAACATGTTAAAGCATCTGCCAGTATTCTCACATCAACTTGTCCATTTAATAACAGGATGGGACAAGAAACTAAGCTCTCAGGCGCAATTCCGGGGACATTTAGTCTGCGAATTTCATTTTTTACATATTCCCAAATATGATTATAGTATTGTTGAATATCTGAAGTAAGCCCACTTTCATCCATTACTTTTGCCACATCTTCAATAGAAGAAAGATGTTTTATTTCTTCTATTGCAAATACTGTTGACAGATTATTCCCTTGTGTATATTGAAATATCAGTTTTGCAACATCATCTACGCTCTCTGTTAGACCTATAGCTTTTTCTTCGATTAGTTGCTTAATATCTTCTACAACTATTTTGGGTAAAGATATCCTTTCAACGTAATGTTCTTCTGATAACCAGGTTGGGTATTGTTCTCGATATAGTTCAATAGGTTGACCGACAACAACAAAACACACACCATCCGGTATTTCAGATGGCATCGGTAATGACGAAAGAAATGTTACAGTGTTATTAGCTCTTGCTGCGTGATCTATACCATCGATACAGATATAGATTTTTTCATTCTCTTTTCTTTGATTTGCAACTATTCCAAGCAATCGTAAAACATGCTCCCGTATTTGCTCAGTAGTTAAATATTTGTTATTTACAGGAACATTGTATTCAGATAAATGGCCTTTTAAATTCTTTCTAATTTGTATCAGTAGAGTTCCCCATAGGTTATCTGAACTACATTGTCCGATATCAAGATTATAAAAATGTTGTTCAGGAGATATAGGTCTGAAAGTGTGATATCTAAGATAGAATAAATCATAACTAGCTTGCAAATAGCTCATTATGCTTGTTTTGCCCGAACCTGGCTCTCCAGAAACAAAAATAACTTTTTTATCGGAATTATTAATCTTATCTATAAAAGCTGAGCAGAATTGCTTTCTGCTTTCAAAAAATGGTGTTGGTGGTGTTAGCCTATGCTGACTTTCGCATATTTCTTCTTCTGTAACTAAAGCTTCAAATACATTCTCAATTAATACTGGTTTATCAAACCATAATGTTGTAGTCCACTTCCGTAACGCAAAAACAAGTTTTCCGAATAATTCAGTAGCAATGCCCGTATTACAAGAGAATAACTTTTCTAATTTAGCTATAAGTTCTTTTTCTAGATTGGTCAAGTCGGGTTGATTCGTTTTTATTTCCAGTTGTTTCACAAAAGATACTACTTGGATAGTGTCTTTTGTATGTATACAATCGCAGAATTCTTTCCACTGTATATCTAAATCATTATCTCCAAACTTAATATTTAGATAATCAGTTGTATTAGAGAATTCTTTTTTCAGTTTAGAAAAGAAATCATGAACAGAATACGCCTTGTATTTTTTACCAGAATAGGTTCTGCTTGTGCGTCTTGTTCCAGCTGTTCTATTTGTAAAGAGGATAGGTATTATTTCCATTCCAGAGGAACTAACTGCATTTTCCCATCCTGTAAAAATTGATGCAATTAAACTTGCTTTGTCAGGTTTTGAATTATCCTTTTCTATCAGCTTGCCAAAAGTAAAATTAATTGGATTTGACGTGAACTTCTCGTGTTTTATCTGAAAACAAAGCTGTTTTTCACCATTACTATACTCAACTACAACATCATCCACTGTGTCGTAAACAGGGTGTTGGAAAGTTACGCTATTTATCTCTGAGTCTGGATTTAACATCTCAATAACATAGCTTAACCCTACATACCATTCATAAAAATATGGATCGCCAGAGCCAGGAGTAAACACAAGCTTTCACCTCTTAATTTAAATGCAAATAGATTTTTTGCATGCTAAGATAACGAATAGTTATATAATAAATTATACCATACTTTATTTCGCTATTCAACAGAATACAACTATATAAGAATCCTACGATTTAAACATATTAAAGTTAATTAAATGAAGATTACAATCAAGCGATTACTGAAGTCATCCTTCGATACGATAAAAATTTAGAATTCGAACCCATCAGTAATTCCATTCAGCTTTGTCAAATCTCTTTTTACATAGTACAGCTCAGTAATTTCAGAAGTTGTATGTCCAAGCAAATCTGCAACCTGTCGTGGCGTCAGAGATTTTATTGTACCGTCTGCTTGCTTTATGCCGTTTACAAGGTTTGTGGCGAAGGTATGACGGAGCGAGTGCAAGCCCTTAGTTTCTATGCCTGCGGCTTTGAGAATTCTGTAATAGCGTTTGCGGAAATTTACCGGTCGGGTGAAGTTGCCGTGTTCATCGGGTATCAGCGGTGAGTCTTCTCCGAAGTAGAATTCATTTCTCAGGTCGAGTATCATCTCTATTGCCGTATCGTTCAGCGGAACATCTCGCTTGCTTGTGGCACTTTTGAGTTTGCCGACTTTCACTTCCCGTCCTTTCTCTGCTGTTACTCCGTCACGCTTTGAAATTTCCTTAACACCTCTGTTAAGGTGCATAACCCTGTTTTCAATGTCAATGTCGCTGTTCAGCAGTCCGAGTACCTCGCCTGTTCTCAAGCCTGTGTTCAGCATAAGAATGTATGCGGCGGCTTGCTGATATTTTCTCTTGCCGTTTGAGAATGTGCTGAATGCTTCATCTTTAAATTTCTTAATCTCTTCCGGCGTGAACACCGTTATGGTTTCGCTCGTCGGAAGATTTTCTTTGTCCTGCGCCGCCAGAAAGTTGCTTTTCT
>JBJEOX010000188.1:0-2396 GCA_051880935.1 Ruminococcus sp. | reverse complement strand
AAATTAAAAGTTGCAACCGCTGAAAGCTGTACAGGCGGACTCGTCAGCGAGCGCATAACCCGTGTTAGCGGTTCAAGCGAGGTTTTCGACTGCGGAATCTGCTCCTACTCAAACGAAATCAAGCACAAAATTCTCGGCGTAAGTGAGGAAACACTCAGCGTACTCGGAGCCGTTTCTGCCGAAACTGCAATCCAGATGGCTGAGGGCGTAAAAAAGCTGTCGGGTGCCGACATAGGAATCAGCACAACGGGAATCGCAGGTCCGACAGGCGGCACTCCCGAAAAACCCGTCGGTCTTGTGTACTGCGGAGTGTGTACAAAAAACAAAACTTATGCATTAAAGCTCGATTTCAGCCTTGCGTCAAACAGGGCTGACGCTCGCAATTACATCAGAAAACTTACTTCTGATGCGGTTTTATTCACAATTTTAAACATTATTTACGAGCAAATGTAAAACAAAGTAATAATAAAGTAAGAATTCTAAAAAAAACTTGTAAAAAAAACTATTATGTGCTAATATTATATTGATACTGTGAAGCTGTGGGGTGTATTGCGCCCAAACTTTGCAGAGTTTAAAATTTAATATCCGTCAGAATGGAGTTGATTTTTATGGCTAGAAGCGCAGGTATTCTTCTCTCGATTACTTCGCTTCCGTCCCCCTACGGAATCGGTACTATCGGTAAAGAGGCTCGCAAATTTGCTGACTTCCTCAAAAAGGCAGGTCAGACTGTTTGGCAGATTCTCCCCGTTGGTCCGACAAGCTACGGTGATTCACCGTACCAGTCCTTTTCAACCTATGCAGGCAATCCCTACCTGATTGACCTCGACACTCTCTGCGACGAAGGTCTTGTTACCAAAGAGCAGATTGAAAGCTTTGACTGGGGCAGTAACAATGCCGAAGTTGATTACGAAAAAATTTACAACAGCAGATTCGAAGTTTTGAAGATTGCTTACAACAACTTCAAAAAGCTCAGCAAGGACGAGCAGAAAGCCTTTTCGTCATTTAAGCGCAAAAACTGCAAGTGGCTGAAAAACTATGCACTTTATATGGCTGTTAAAAAGAGCTTTAATATGGTTTCGTGGACCGAGTGGCCCGACGAAGAAATCAAAATGCACGAAGAAGCGGCTGTTAAGCGTTACGAGCGCAAGCTCAAGGACGAGGTTGACTTCTGGAAGTTCGTTCAGTTCAAATTCTACGAACAGTGGGAGTCCTTCCGTGCTTACGTTAACGGCTTGGGTATAAAGATTCTGGGCGATATGCCTATCTACGTTGCAATGGACAGCGCAGACACCTGGGCAAATCCCGAGCTGTTCCAGCTCTACGACGACGGCGACCCGATTGCGGTTGCAGGCTGTCCGCCCGACTATTTCTCCGAAACAGGTCAGCTCTGGGGCAATCCCCTCTACGACTGGGATTACCTTGAGCAGACAGATTACGAGTGGTGGTTTGAGCGTATCAAGGCGGCTTCAAAGCTGTATGACATTACAAGAATCGACCATTTCAGAGCTTTTGCAAGCTACTATTCAATCCCGTACCCTGCCGAGAACGCAATCAACGGCGAATGGGTGGTAGGTCCGAGAATCAAGTTCTTCAAGATGATGGAAGAAGAGCTCGGCAAGATTGACATTGTTGCAGAGGACCTCGGAACTCTTACTCCCGACGTAACCGAGCTTATGGATCAGACAGGCTATCCGGGAATGAAGGTTCTTGAATTTGCTTTTGACAGCGGCGAGGAAAACGACTACCTTCCGCATAAATATACAGAAAACTGCGTAGTTTATACGGGTACTCACGACAACGACACCCTTATGGGCTGGGTTGAAACGGCTAACCCCGATGATATTGCCTACGCAAGAAGCTACTGCAAGATGCCTGAGGACGAGCCCTTTAACTGGGGACTTATCCGTGTAGCTTACGAAAGCAAGGCAGGAATGGCAATCGTTCCTATGCAGGATATTTTAGGTCTTGGCAAAGACGCAAGAATGAACACTCCGTCAACTCTCGGCGGAAACTGGACATGGCGACTTGAAAGCGATGCTCTCACAGAAGAGCTTGCAGATAAATTAAAAACAATGTCTGTAAATAGCGGACGACTGGAGGACTAAAAAATGGGTAATATTATGGAAAAGCTTGAACTCACAGCACAGTCTATGTATTGCAAAAAAGTTGAAGAGCTTACTCCTTCCGAGCTTCATCTTTCTCTCGGCAAGGCTGTTATGGGCGAAATTGCAGATAACTGGGCTAAGAGCAAGGCTAAACACAACAGCGAACGCAGAGCTTACTACTTCTCTGCTGAGTTCCTTATGGGCAGAATGATGTACAACAACCTCTACTGCCTCGGTATTCTTGAAGATGTTACAAAGATGCTCAAGAAGAAGGGCATTGACATCAATGTG
>JBJEOX010000187.1:0-2398 GCA_051880935.1 Ruminococcus sp. | reverse complement strand
CAGAGGCTCTTTTAAGAGAGGTTAAGAATATCCCCGACAACTACAAGGTGCCTTTCCTTCAGGGCGGCGCTTCAACACAGTTTGCCGCAATTCCTATGAACCTTATGACAAAAAGCGGTAAGGCTGACTATGTAATCACAGGTCAGTGGGCTAAAAAGGCTCATGCAGAGGCTGCTCGTTACGGCGAGGCTAATGTTGTTGCTTCTTCAGCTGACAAGACTTTCTCATACATACCCAAGCTCGATCCTTCGACCTTTACAAAGGACGCTGATTACTTCTACATTTGTATGAACAATACTATCTACGGAACAGTATATAATGAGCTTCCCGATACAGGCGACGTTCCGCTTGTTGCAGATATTTCTTCCTGCATTCTTTCAAGACCTATCGACGTTTCAAAGTTTGGTGTTCTTTATGCAGGCGCACAGAAGAATATGGCTCCCGCAGGTCTTACTGTTGTTATCGTTCGTGAGGACTTAATCGGCAACGCTATGGACATTACTCCTACAATGCTCAACTGGAAAACTCACGCTGATAATGGTTCAATGTTCAACACTCCGCCCTGCTACACAATCTATATTGCAAAGCTCGTTTTAGAGTGGATTAAAAATGAAGTCGGCGGTCTTGACAAAATGTATGAGCTGAACAAGAAGAAGGCTGACCTTCTTTACGGTTTCCTCGACAGCTCCGAAATGTTCAAGGGCACTGTCGTTCCCGAGGATCGTTCGCTTATGAACGTTCCGTTTGTAACGGGCGACGCTGACCTCGACGCTAAGTTTGTCAAGGAAGCAACAGACGCAGGCTTTGTAAACATCAAGGGTCACCGCAGTGTAGGCGGTATGAGAGCTTCAATCTACAATGCTATGCCTTATGAGGGCGTTGAAAAGCTCGTTGAGTTTATGAAGAAATTTGAGGCTGACAATAAATAATTAATATTTTTCGTAGCGAGCGACGCCCTCGTCGCTCAATTGGTTACAACGACGTGTGATTTATTATAGTGAGCGACGAGGGCGTCGCTCGCTACAATGTATTTTTGAATGTTTCATCATACGCCCAAACATATATTAAAAAGGATTGATTACAATGTTCAACATTCTGACATTAAATAAAATTTCAAGCATCGGCACAAGCCGCCTCGGCGAAAACTACACCTACGGCGACGACGTTCAGAATCCCGATGCAGTGCTCGTAAGAAGTGCGTCAATGCACGAAATGGAGTTTGACAGCAATCTCCTCGCAATTGCAAGAGCAGGCGCAGGCACAAACAACATTCCCAAGGACAAATGCTCCGAGCAGGGTATTGTTGTTTTCAACACTCCCGGTGCTAACGCAAACGCTGTTAAAGAGCTTGTTATCGCAGGTATGCTCCTCTCTTCAAGAAAGATTGCAGAGGGTATCGACTGGGCTAAAACTCTCAAGGGCAACGGCGACGCTGTCGGCAAAATGGTTGAAAAGGGCAAGAGTCCGTTCGTTGGTCCCGAGCTTAAGGGCAAAACTCTCGGCGTAATCGGACTCGGTGCAATCGGTATTCTTGTTGCTAACTGTGCAGTTGCTCTCGGTATGAGCGTTGTCGGCTTTGACCCGTTTATGTCCGTTCCCAACGCTTTAAGACTTGACCCTGCTGTTAAGCTTATGAACAGCAACGAGGAAGTTATGGTTACCTGCGATTACCTCACACTCCACGTTCCGCTCACTCCCGATACAAAGGATCTTGTTGACGCCGATATGATTGCAAAGATGAGAGACGGCGTTCGCATTCTCAACTTCAGCCGTGACGGTCTTGTAAATTCAACAGCAGTTCTTGAAGCACTCAAGAGCGGCAAGGTTGCAAAGTACGTTACCGACTTCGGTACAGACGATATTCTCGGCGAGGAGAACGTAATCTGTATGCCTCACCTCGGCGCATCAACTCCCGAAAGTGAAGAAAACTGCGCTGTTATGGCTTGCGACCAGGTTATGGAGTACCTCGAAAACGGCAACATCATCAACTCTGTTAACTATCCTGCAATTTCACTTGCAAGAACAAGCGAAGGCGACACACGTTTCTGCGTAATGCACAAGAACGTTCCCGAGCTTCTCAAGAAAGTTCTTACAGAGTTAAGCGGCAACGTTGAAAATATGCTTTCAAAGAGCAGAGGCGACTACGCTTACACAATTATTGACGTTGCAGGCGCAGACAAGGCTGATGCAGACAAGATTGCGGCAGTTGACGGCGTTATCAGAGTAAGAGTTATCTGATTTTTTCAACGTGACGTTGGATAAAATACAAAAAATTACGGCGGCTTCATTGCTAAGTCGCCGTTTTGTCGTTTGTATCAGTAAACTAACTGCCCGTTTGAACTTTTTGTAGGTTCAACATTTTCCCAGTAACACTTTGGTGGTAAAAGAGTTTTCTTTT
>JBJEOX010000186.1:0-12689 GCA_051880935.1 Ruminococcus sp. | reverse complement strand
AAATATAGTCCTGCCTGAGCACCCCAGCAGATGTGGAAGGTTGAGTAAACGTTGTGCTTTGACCATTCCATAATCTCGCAAAGCTCATCCCAGTAATCAACGTCCTCAAATTCAAGCTGTTCAACAGGTGCTCCGGTGATAATCATACCGTCAAAGCTCTCGTTTTTCACCTGCTGAAATGTCTTGTAGAAGGTTGTCAGATGATGCGGCGAGGTGTTCTTCGAGGTATGCGAAGCCATCTGCAAAAGCTCAATATCAACCTGCAACGGACTGTTGCCCAGAAGTCTTAAAAGCTGGGTTTCAGTTTCGATTTTTGTGGGCATAAGGTTTAAAATCAAAATTTTAAGAGGACGGATGTCCTGCCTTAATGCGACCTCGTTCGGCATAACAAAGATGTTTTCCGATTCAAGCACCTTGATAGCCGGAAGATTACTCTGAACCTTGATAGGCATTTTCTCACCACCTTTTTTAAATTAACAATTAACAAAGTACAATTAACAATTATGGTCGAGTGGATAGGTTGCAATAATATAAAAGTTTAGTTCCCGAATTTATTTATACGCAGCTTTGCCGCAAGTATGATTTTTTATATTTTTTACAAATGCAGGGAACGGTCTTGACCGTTCCGATTACCCATCGGTTAGCGTAGTCCTGCTGAACAGTCAAGACTGTTCCCTACACTGAAAAAACAAAACGTCATCAATATATCAAAACTTGTTCAGCAAACATACTTATCCAAACAACACGCACTATTATAAATTCGGAGCGCAGCGACCCTCAATTGTTAATTTTTAATTGTTAATTGTAAATTAATACTGCTTGCCCCAGTATACCATATGCTTTGCAGGCTTGCCGCAGCATACGCAGGTATCCGCAAGGTGTTCTTCCTCAAACGGAATACATCTGCTCTTTACGCCGCCTGTCACCTCTTTGAGCTTTTCTTCACACTCGCTGTCACCGCACCACATAGCCTTGATAAAGCCGGGGTGGTTCTTTGAAATGTCGATAAACTCATCGTAGCTTGTCGCTGTAAATGTCTTTTCCTGCGTATTTTTAAGCGCACGCTCATACATAGCGTTGTGGATATCCTCCATAAGCTTTTCAACAAACACTGAAAGCTCGTCAAGCGGAACAAAAGCCTTTTCTCTTGTGTCACGTCTTACGACTACGCACTGGTTTTTCTCAATATCTTTCGGACCGATTTCAACTCTTACGGGCACGCCCTTCATCTCGTACTCAGCAAACTTCCAGCCGGGAGCGTGGTCGGAATCGTCAAGCTTAACTCTGTACTTCTTTGCCAGCTCTGCTTTAAGCTCATTCGCCTTTTCAAGCACGCCCTCTTTGTGCTGTGCAACGGGGATTACGGCTACCTGAATCGGAGAAATCTTCGGCGGAAGTACAAGTCCGTCATCGTCGCCGTGTACCATTATTATTGCACCAATCATTCTTGTTGATACACCCCACGAGGTTTGGTGCGGATAATGGAGTTTGTTGTCCTTGCCTGTGTATGTTATGCCGAAGCTCTTTGCAAAGCCGTCGCCGAAGTAGTGCGAGGTACCGCCCTGCAAAGCAACGCCGTTGTGCATCATCGGCTCGATTGTATAGGTTTCCTCCGCGCCTGCAAACTTTTCCTTTTCGGTCTTTCTGCCGATTACCGCAGGAATTGCAAGGGTTTCTCTGTAGAAGCTCTCATAAACGTGGAGCATACGCAGTGTTTCTTCTCTTGCCTCTTCCTCGGTTTCGTGCATTGTGTGACCTTCCTGCCACAAAAACTCGGAAGTACGCAAAAACGGACGTGTTGTCTTTTCCCATCTTACAACACTGCACCACTGATTGT
This sequence comes from Ruminococcus sp., assembly GCA_051880935.1. Lineage (GTDB taxonomy): Bacteria > Bacillota > Clostridia > Oscillospirales > Acutalibacteraceae > Ruminococcoides. The sequence goes on along the minus strand of JBJEOX010000186.1, from coordinate 10,852 downwards.
AAAGCTTTGGCAAGTCACGGTATGTATTGATTATCTTCTTGTAGTGCTCACAGAAAAGCGTTTCGGAAGTCGGGCGAACGCAAAGACGTTCGGTAAGCTTTTCCTGTCCTCCGATTGTTACCCACGCACATTCGGGAGCAAAGCCCTCTACGTGGTCTTTTTCCTTCTGAAGCAGGCTTTCGGGGATAAACATTGGCATATAGACATTCTCGTGACCTGTTTCCTTAAATCTGCGGTCAAGGTCAGCCTGTATATTTTCCCAGATTGCATAGCCGTAAGGTCTGATTACCATACATCCCTTGACGTTTGAGTAATCAACAAGCTCTGCCTTTTTAACAATGTCGGTATACCATTTTGCAAAGTCCTCATCTCTGCTTGTAATGGCTTCTACCATCTTCTTTTTCTCTGCCATAACTGTTTACCTCCGTGTACAAATTGTACGAATAATTATCATAACATTTCTATTATACAATATATTAAAATTTTTTCAAGTATTTTAGTTTGGTAATAATCTTATGGTTTTGTCAATACGTCAGTTTTTCGGCTTGTTGTCAATCTCGCTCTTAATCTTCTCAAAGGTCACGCCGTATCTTTCCGCAATATCTCTTGCATAGCTTACACCCTGCGGAGGTGCGATAAACACCTTGAACGAACGATTGCCGTTTTCAACTCCGGTTACCATACTTTCAATTTTACTGTCACCCTCAACCTCGCTGTTCACCTTGTCAAGATCTCTCGCCAAATCGTGCATATGCGTGTTGAAAACAGCTCTTGTGCCGAGGTAGCGCATTGCCTTTACAACGTCCTTTGCAATGTACAAGCCTTCTGCAACGTTCGTTGTAGCAAGACTTTCGTTGAGCAAGAGCAGGCTGTGGCGTGAGGCGGTTTCAAAAATTTCGGAAAGTCTTTTGCTCTCCTCGCCGAGTCTGCCCAAATCTACCGTATCGTTTTCATCAGCAGGAAAATGCGTGAAAATATTGTCGCACGGGCTAAAAGTCATTGACGATGCAGGAACGTAAATTCCGTTCTGCGCAAGCAGAAACGCAAGACCGACAGCCTGAGTAATCGTAGTTTTACCGCCCCTGTTGGGTCCTGTGAGAATGTAAATCCTCTTATCGTCGTCAAATACAAATTCGTTTGTGACAATATCTATATTATCGCCCTCAACATTCTTTATAGCCAGCTTTATATTGTAAAGATTTTCAATATTGCAGTTTCTTTCCTCTTTCGGGGCAATTTGAGCCTTGCAGAGCGGAAGATTTTTCTGCATAATCTTATCGCATAGCTCGGCAAAACGAATGTAAAAAATAATCTCGGGCATCAGCGCAACAAAGGAATAACCGTTGATGTTTATATACTTGTTAAGCGTTGATTTGATATCGTTTACGGTACGGCGCAGAATGTCGGTAACTACCTTTTTAAGAGCTTCGGAAAGCGGGTCAGCTCCCGTAAGCTCAGAGGTGAAGGTCTGATTTACGTCCTGCTGTGCACCCGTTACAAACTTGCCGATACCAATAGAAGTTGTACTCGGATTTGCAGGATGAAAACTGATAAATCCCGAAACGTCGTTGCCGTGATGAAGCTCGCTGTTCTTGTTTGCAAAATTCGTAAAGCGTTTGAGAATTCCGCTGTCGGTAAAAGGCTTGTCGTTGAGCGAAATTACACCGACTGTTTTCGGGCGCAGAAGTGCGTCAAGGTTTACGCCCAGCGTTATGCTCCTGAATTTTTGCGCCTTTGCAAGCGTGTCCTCAATATCCCTTTTCAAGTCGGGAAATCCGCTGTCGTTATAGATTGAAGTCACGTTCTCTTTGAGCGTCAGAAGTCCCTGCGACTTAACATCAATTGATTCGAGCGTTGTTTTTATCTGCGTAATGCAGTCAACGTAGCCTCCTATTTCACGCAGTCTGTTGATAAGCTGCCAGAGCGACGACGCTTCGGAATCCTTCTGAAAGCGTTCAATCTCTCTCAAGTCTTCAAGCTTTGCAAGCAGTGCTGTCAAATCCTCACGCAGATTAGGGAAACGCAGAAAGTCATCAAACACGTCGCATCTGTACTTTATTACCTCTTCATCATCGGTAATCTGCGTTAAAAGCTGTTTGATGCTGTTGCGTTCGTATGCGTCCTCGGTAAGCGCATTGCAAAGGAAATCCACCGATAAATCGTTTATCGCCTCTTTTGTAAGGGTGCGGTAAACAGCATTTGAATTTTGCGGATGAAGCAAGCTTAAATTTTCCATAATCCACCGTCCAAAGTTATTTCACCTATTATTATATATCAAAAAATGTCGGACGCAATATGTAAATTTGAATTTATTGCAATATGATTTATTTTGTGATATGATTATGTCAGAAAAAGCGAGGTATTGATATGGATAAGAATTTACTTAACAGGATTAACGAGCTTGCAAAGAAAAAACGTGAACAGGGACTCACTCCCGAAGAACAAGCTGAACAGAAAAAGCTGTACAAAATTTATCTCGGTGAAATCCGCACACAGTTTGACAAAACGCTCGACAACGTAAGCGTTAAAGAAAAAAACGGCGAGGTTGTGCCGTTTAAACAAGCGTATAAAAAGAATAAGTAAACCATAATTTGTCGGGTGCCTCGACGGGCAAATCGAGTGGAAAAATCGGTTGTTTTGGATAAAACGGATGCCCGAATTTTAAATTAATATATAGGTAACGTTTCGGGACGTCTGGGAAGCCGTCCCCTACAGATATAATTCAAACGTTTCAGTTACAGACGTAGGGACACGGCGTGCCGTGTCCGTGTTGACTATCAAACGCAACCGATTATATCATTATTATAGTAACAAACAAACCTTTCCGTAGGGGACGGGTTCCTACACGTCCCATTCACAAAAATTGCATTGCAATTTTTGTGTGGACACGGCGCGCCGTGTCCCTACGTCAACGTTGCGCTGAATTATCGTTTATACAAACCTAAAAAACAACAAAAGCCCGGACAAGCGCAAATGCGGAAGTCCGAGCTTTATTTTTATTTCCTCAGATATTGTCGACCGTTCCGATATATACGGGAATACTGCTTTCGTTGTCAATCAGCAGGAAGATAAACGGTCGGTCAAATTTAATTGTTTCGTCGGTTTTATCAAGCTCTTTGACACGCCTTTCAACAATTTTTGAATCACTGTTGATACCCGAAGCATTAACGGTAATTCCGGTAGTTATCTCGTAAATCTCGTTGAGCTTGAAATTATCGGTATGCGTAATGTTCTTGAACAGCACGTCGTCGGTAAACAGCGTGTACAAGCCGCTGTCTGTAAGAGCGTCCGAAAGCGGCTGAGCCTTTTCCTCCGAAGCTATTGAAAATTCGGGAATCTGTGCGGTAACCTTTTTTGTAATATCAACGCTGTCAAGAAGGTTGGAAAACTCGGTATAATTGAAATCGGAAATATACTCCTCAAGCGATATGCTCTCGTTCGGCATAACAATCATAAGCTTGAGGGGATTTTTGCTTGTGTACTTAATGATTCCCTGAGCATTTTTCGTCTTGATAAGCGACTCGTTAGAGGTCATAAAGTTTACGCTTTTATCGCCGCTGCTCGACTTGAATGTTCCCTTTTCAATGTCGCTTTTGCTGTAATTTTCAAGCCACAAGTCGCTGATATCGCAGGAATTCACCAAAAACAGGCTGTCTTTATCATTCAGGCTTTCAAACAAATCCTTTGATGTAAAGTCGGAAAGGCTCTTGTTTACTTTTGAAACAGCGTTTTCGTCCGAGAACAAAAAGCGGTACACATTATTTCCGAAGTAGCTTGCGTTTGTCTGCAAAAAGCTTGTTTTTACGTCGGAAATATCGTTAAAGAAAAGATTAAGTCCGAAACGCACGTACTCGCTTTTGCTTTCTTCAGTTTTCTTGCCCGAAAGCTCGTCAACTTCTCCGCTGCCCGTTTTGCTTACAGCCTCCATACGGCTTCTGAAATATGAGGAACACTGATTTATATTTTCAATTGTCAAATCCTTGCCCAGCGCCTGCTTAATTTCGTCCTGAGTATCACCCGCAGCACCGTTTGAAAGGAGCGAAAGCTGCATTGCCGTTGCCGCAGCAGGAAGTACCGACGACTTTGTTTTGTCGGATTTCTGCGAATAATAATTGCGGAACAGCCTTAACTCAAAGTTTGAAATTGAGCTTGCATACACGTTGTATGACAGCGGTGCAGATGTTGCACCGTCGTTGTAGTTGTAGCTTTCGTCAGGATTGGTGCTCCTTGTATAATTCTTTGACAGCTTTTCTCCGTCCGAAAATTCCGACGGGTCGCCGCAGGCACACAGCGTACATACAACCAAAGCGAAGCACATCAGCAGGGCAATTGCTTTTTTCATTGTTTTGTTTCCTTTCAGGGGGTATAATTATTATCAGTCCTCTGCACAGAGCTTCTGAGCAAGTCTGAAAATATTTTCCGCAGAGTCGGCTATTGAAAGCTCACTGCATTTTTTCTTCATTTCATCAAGCTTTTCGGGAGAGTTTAAAAGCTCGATAATCTGTTCTGCACCTTTTCTCTTGTCAAGAAGCACAGCCGCATTCTGATTAACCAGAAAATCAGCATTGTCACGTTCCTGACCGGGGAATGCGCTGTAAATAGCCATCGGAAGTGTGCAGGCAAGGCTTTCGGTAACTGTAAGTCCGCCGGGCTTTGTAACAATCAGGTCGGAAATATGCATATAATCCTGAACGTTCCTGACAAAGTAAAGCAGCTTTGTGTTATCCTGCATACCCATTTCGTCAATCAGCTTTTCAAGGTGACCGAAAAGCTTGATATTGCGGCCCGTAATAACGATAAACTGCATATTTTTTCCTTTTTGAGCAAGGTTTTTATAGAATTCCAGAACGCTTGTAACGCCAAACGACCCTGCCATAAGGAGCACTGTAGGAAGATTCGGGTCAAGTCCCTCACGTTTGCAGATTTCTTCCTTGTCAAACGGCTCTGTAAAGCTGTCGAAAATCGGGATTCCGAGCGGATAGATTATACTCTCGTCAACGCCGTATTCGTCAATCAGCTTTTTTGCCATCTGCGGCTCGGCAAGCACATACGCCTCAATTTTCGGAACAATATATGTACGGTGAGCGTCATAGTCGGTAATAATGCTGATTGCCTTTACGTCAATCTTGCCCTGACGGCGAAGCTTGGAAATCATCGTTGTGACAAACGGATGACAGATAATAACAATATCGGGCAAAAACTCGTTTATTGTTTCAAGCAGCTTGTTCGACATCATCGTATTTGAACGCATTACAGCCTTGTACATAAGATTTTTTCTGTCGGTAATTTTATAGCATTCTCCGTAAACCTTCGGGATTTTTGTAGCCATAAAATGGTAGCCGCCGCATACGGTTTTGTCATACATCTTGCCGATTGCCTTCATTGCGTCAACAACCTTGACTTCCGTGTCGGGACTTAACGACTTTATTTTTGTTTCAAGTGCAGCAGCGGCACGCTTGTGACCTCCGCCTGTTGATGCGGTAAATATAAGAATTTTCATATTATTTCTCCGAGCCTCAGGGCAGAATAATTATCCCCTGATATTCCTTAAAAATTTCAGCCTGTATATACTTATTATACTTATATTTTACAGTAATTTCAACCGTTATTTTCACTTTGTTTATTTGCTGATTTTTGCTGTATGTAATGCTTTTATGCTCTTATATTAATACCTAATAAAAAGCAGACAATGCGATTACTGCTGTTTTCCTTTTTGCCTTTGCTGTTAATAAAGGCTTTATTCAGAAAGGTTTTGTTTTTATATTAAACAAAAAATTGCTAAAAAAACTTTTTAATATTTGTATTTTACCACTTTATTTTTACGGTACTTTATAGTACAATGTATTCTGTAGCCAAATGCTAAAATTTTTAAACAATATTTGCATATATTTCAGAGGTGAGATGTTTGAGAAAGGATTCCTATGACGATTATATCGTTTTAGATGAAGGTCTTGTTGATATTTCAAGCGGCAAGGCTGCACCTACACAAGCAAATGACGCAAAACATTCGTCAGGTTCAAGGAAAAATCCAAATAATAAAAACAACAAGAAAAAGATTATTGTAATTTCTTCCGTTGCCGCAGCAGTTGTAGTTGCACTCGGCATAACGGGCTTTTGCCTGTTCCAAAGCGGAGTGTTCGGCAATCCTGCCGTTGAAAACGGAGATTTTGTATTTAAAGACGGCACTGTAGTTTCGGGAGTTTCAATTTCAGGCAAAACTATGGAAGAAGCCAGAAAGCTGCTTGAATCCGGAGAGGAAAGCTTTATAAAGCCTATTTCAATTTCTGTAGACGCTGACGGCGACGTTACAACGCTTACTCAGTCCGACTTTGAATACACCTTTAACATTGATACCGTTCTGAGCAATGTAAAGAATGACACTCTCAACCCGTCAGGCAACAACACCTCAGAGAGTAAAACATATGAAATTACAGCTACGGTAACTGTGGACTCAATTGAAAAGAACGCAAAAAAAATTGAGAAAGCTACCAACCGTGACGCAAAGAACGCCTATGTTTCAAAGTTCACGCCGTATTCCGACAATCGTTTTGAGTACGCCGAAGCCGAAAAGGGCAGAAAGCTCAACGCCGAGGATTTAACCGACCAGCTTAAAACGGCTGTTTCTCAAGGTACTGCCGAAAGCAGAATTATTGCCGACGTTGAAACAGTTGACGCAAAAATAAATGTTGACGACCTCAAAAAGAATATAATAAAGCTGTCTTCCTATGAAACCGTTTCCACAAACTCTGAAAACGGTACGGAGAATATGAGGGTTTCGCTTGCAGCCTGCAACGGCTCGGTTATTGAGCCGGGTGCTACCTGGTCATTCAACAAATGTACAGGCGACTCAAACCTTGAGTCAAACGGATATAAGTCCGCAGGCGTTATTGCAAACGGTGAGCTCACCAGCGGAATCGGCGGCGGAATCTGCCAGTCAAGCTCCACAATCTACAATGCCGCTATCAGGGCAAATATGGACGTTGAAGAGCGTTATTGCCACAAGTGGGCTTCCTCTTACGTTCCTACAGGTCTTGACGCCACAATCGACTATCCCCGACTTGACTTAAAGCTTTCAAATCCGACTGACTATCAGATGTTTATGGAGTGCAAGCTTGTTGACCGTACACTCTATGTTTCAATCTGGGGCGCAAAGGATTCGTCCTATGACGAAATCAAAACTCACAATGAAATGACCGACAAGGGCGATTCAAGCTACACGGTAAAGGCTTGGAAAGTTTACTACAAGGACGGTAAAGAGGTTGACCGTAAGTCACTCGGTTCATCTACATACGACAGCGACCACGGTTATGTTTTCATTGAAGCTGACAACGACAGCAACGCAAAGAATACAAACGTTGACCACGTAAATGAAACCACAAAGCCCGAAAGCAGTAACAGCGAAAGCTCGCACAGCTCATCAGGCAGCAGTAATAACAGCTCTTCATCAAGCAGTAAACCGCAGAGCAGTTCATCATCGTCGTCAAAGCCGAAGCCTACTCAGGCTCCTACCGAAGCTCCGACTGAGCCGCCTGCACCTCCCACAGAGCCTGAGCCTGTTCCGACCGACCCGCCGGAAACAAGTGAGAGTAACTAATAAAAAATTATTTTAATAAAAAACTCCCTTTCGCAGATAATAAAAGCGGAAGGGAGTTTTTGTATGATAAGAAGAATAGGCGGACATACAATCGGATTTGAAGAAATGCCTTCAATCGTCGGCTTTGCCTCCGTTGCAGGAAAGTATGAATCGCAGGGACCTCTCGGCAAGGCTTTTGACAAGATAATTTACGACAGCTACGACGGACTTGACACCTACGAGCAGGCTGAAAGCCGTTTTCAGTCCGAGGCAGTAACGGCGGCGCTCACAAAGGCAAAGATAAAGGCCGAAGAGGTTGACTGCATTTTCGCAGGCGATTTGCTCAATCAGTGCGTCGGCTCAAGCTACGGTCTGATTGACTTTGATATTCCCTATCTCGGTCAGTACGGCGCATGCTCGACTATGGCTCAGGGACTTATTATGGCGTCCGTTTTTGTGGAAAGCGGTGCGGCAAACACAGCTATGTGCGTAACCTCGTCGCACTTCTGCTCTGCTGAAAGGCAATACCGATTTCCGCTAGAATACGGCGGTGTGCGAACTCCCACTGCACAATGGACGGTGACAGGCTCGGGAAGCTGTGTTCTTAAAAACGCCAAAAAAGGCCCGTGTATTGCAAGGGCGACCGTTGGCAGAATCGTTGACCTCGGCGTAAAGGACGCTAACAATATGGGAGCGGCTATGGCTCCTGCGGCGGCTCAGACGTTGAAAAACTATTTTGACGATACGGGCACTTCTCCACGTGACTATGACCTGATTTTAACCGGTGACTTAGGAGAAGTCGGAAGTAAATCGCTTTACGATTTGCTTTTGCTTGAGAATATTGACATACGCAACAGGCACAACGACTGCGGACTGATGATTTTTGACAGAAATAAGCAGGACGTTCACGCAGGCGGCTCAGGCTGCGGCTGTGCGGCGTCGGTTTTCTGCTCAAAAATTCTCAGCGATTTAAGTCAGGGAATCTACAACAACATTTTATTTATGGCTACGGGTGCGCTTATGAGTCCCACAACCTGCGGTCAAGGTGCTGCAATTCCGTCAATTGCACATCTTGTAAATGTAAAAAACAGATAAATTTTAAAAAATATCTGTTCAAATCGAATTTCCTATGCTATAATATAGACACTAATGTGAATAGTGAAAGTTTGATGTCAAATAGAATTTAAGACAAAAAAATGGGAGTTGTGTTTATGTTTGGCAGAATTCAGAACATTGACAACAGAGTTCTTGAACGCATCGGCAAAATTCATAAGCCTGCGCTCAATAAAATAATGATTACTGCGTCCCGTGCAGGCAATCTCGGTCTTGTCTGGTGGGCAATCTGTATACCGTTCCTCATTCGTCCCGACTGGCGGCTGACAGGACTTAATATTGTTTTCGGACTTGCGCTTGCTCACCTTATGGGCGAGGTTATTCTGAAGCATATTGTAAAGCGAGTTCGCCCCTGTCACAGCTTAGGCGATGACGAACAGCTTATTAACAGACCGAGGTTTTACTCTTTCCCGTCGGGACACACAACAGCATCCTTTGCAGTTGTAGGAGTTGTTCTTTTAAGGTGCAGACTGATAACCTTCCTGCCGATTTTACTGCTTGCGGCACTCATTGGCTTTTCAAGAATTTATCTGCGTGTGCACTACCTTACCGACGTTGTGTGCGGTGTACTGCTCGGCTTTGTCTGCGGAGTATGCTCGGTGCTCGTTTTCAACGCAATTATTCCCGTTTAATGCTTAATTTTTTAAAGTATTCACCCCTCCGAACGGAGGGGTTTTGTTTTGCCTGAAACAGTATAAAAAGTAATTTTCCGTCCATAATAATCTCAGTAAATTAATACTAAAACGGGGGTTATTTGGTGCAGTACGGAAAAGTTGAAATATGCGGAGTGAACACCTCGCAGTTAAAATTACTTAAAGAGAGTGAAAAAAAGGAATTGCTTTTAAAAATCAAAAACGGTACGCCAGCCGAGCGAAAAGCCGCCAGAGAAAAGATGATTAACGGCAATCTGCGGCTGGTACTGTCTGTCATTCAGCGCTTTACAAACCGAGGCGAAAACCCTGACGATTTGTTTCAGGTGGGCGTAATCGGACTGATAAAGGCTATTGACAACTTCGACCCCAGCCTTGACGTGCGTTTCAGCACCTACGGCGTACCGATGATTATCGGTGAAATCCGCCGTTATCTGCGTGACAACAACTCTGTCAGAGTTTCACGCTCAATGCGAGATACCGCCTACAGAGCAATGCAGATTAAGGAGGAGCTGACGAATAAAAACAACCGAGAGCCTACAGTTGAGGAAATTGCAAAGATAATGGAAGTTCCAAAGGAAACAGTTGTGCTTGCGCTTGAGGCAATTGTCGAGCCTGTTTCACTTTACGAGCCTGTATTTTCCGACGGCAACGACACGATTTACGTTATGGACCAGATTGGCGACAAAAATGACGATTCAACGTGGCTTGAAGAAATCGCCGTTAAAGAGGCAATCAAAAATCTTTCCGACAGGGAAAAACGCATCCTCACCCTCCGATTTTTCCAAGGAAAAACGCAGATGGAGGTCGCAAGCGAAATCGGCATTTCACAAGCGCAGGTCAGCAGAATTGAAAAGGGTGCTCTTGATACGATTAAGAAGAATATTTAGGAAAAGTCGTGCCTGTTTCCGCAATTACTACCCAATCGTTCAAATACTCTTATTATTTCCTCAATCTTCAAAAAACATTCTTCGTCTGTTAATGAGTCATTTTCAAGTATGGATTTAATTTCATTTAATGCCTTGTAACAGGTGCTTTCTACTATTCTGTCAATATCAACATTCTTTTCCGAAATGCTAACAGTAATTTTATTTTTTTTAATTTTATCATAAATTATGTCCTTTAATAAATCCGTTTCTTTCACCTCGTCTATAATTATAGGTCAATTTATCCCTAATTCCAATAGGTCATATTGCCATAATTAATATGGTGATTGATATGAATTTTAATGAAAGACTGAAAGAATTGCGCAAAGAAAAGGGATACACGCAGATTAAAATGCAGATGCTGACAGGTATCGACCAGAGCGATTATTCAAAAATTGAAAACGGCAAACGGTATTACACCTTTGAGCAATGCAGAAAAATCGCCCTTGCCCTCGACACAAGTATGGACTACCTCGCAGGTCTGACCGACGAAAAGAAACCGTACAAGCGCACTGAAACAGAATAAACCACGCACAAAAGGGGCTGTAAAAAAACAGCCGTAGAAAAAAGACTGCAAACCTGCCGCAAAG
>JBJEOX010000185.1:0-2412 GCA_051880935.1 Ruminococcus sp. | reverse complement strand
AGTCATTTCAGCACCGGGCCAGTCGCCGTTATTAATCACCTTGCCATTACTGTCACGATAGTAAGCGTAAACGTTTATCTTATCCCAGTTGTATTTGCTGTTATCAAAGTAAACAGTCGTTTCACCGTCAATATACGGAGTTGCAAGCTTTTTAAAGGTGTATGTCTTTGTTACAGTGTCGCCATCGCTGTTCTTACCAAAGAGAACAATGTCAACACTTTGATTATCAGCCATATCAGCTCCGATTGTAATTGTGTCGCCCGAAACATATGAAACAGGAGCACTGTTGCCGATTTTATATGTAGCTTCAGTTGTGTTTCTTGCAGTTAAAGTAAGTGTAAGAGTTCCTCTGAATTCGCCGCCGTTCTTTGAAAGTGAAACAACAGGCTGTTTAACAAGTGTGCTGTTGTAGATTACCGCAATGGAATTAGCCTTTACGGTACCGCTTAATTTACCGTCGGTTACATCAAACAGACCGCCGTATGCTTCGTCTTTGTAAGTTCCGTCTGCAACGTCAGTTGCACAGTCAAGCACAACGTCTTTATCCGATGCGTTGATGATTACTGCGCCTGCACTTCCTCTTTCAATCATAAGCAGACTGTTGTCGCCTGTCGGATTTGAAAGGCTGTCAGGCAGACCTACCATTGCATTTCTGAACTGATTGACTGCAACAACTTCAGGATGACAGAAGTTATCATCGCCTGCTGCACCGATTTTGTTGTTGCCCCACTGATTTTTAGTACTGCTTCCGTCAGGACGGCTGAAAAACAGGGGAGTAGTTTCACCTCTTGCGGCAATTACAGCCCATGCCTGCCTTATGTCAAGATTATCAAGCTCTGACCACGTGCCGTCGCCTGTGTAGTTATCGTGTGATTCAACCCACGTTACAAGCTTGTCGTCAGGCGCACCGTCAGAACGGTAGTCAACAAGATTTTCAGCATTAAAGCTGTCGTTTCTCGCAGCACTTCTGATTACACTTCCGTATGATGATGCCGTAACGCTCATATATTCTGCGTAGTCAGCAGTACGGCTGCCTTTGTCCTGCAAAATTTCACCGTACTGAAATTCTGAACCGTTGTCAAGAATTGTAGGCCAAAAATCACTTGAAAAATCCTTACCGTTTTCAGGTTCTTCATCGGGGAGTTCAATATGCTTTGCAGCGTCATATCTGAAACCGCTTGCGCCTGCGCTTACACAGCTTTTAAGGTAGTCAAGAATCATATTCTGAACATTTTTGTTCTGAGTATTGAGGTCCTTTAAGTTGAGCAGCTCACCCTGAGTGCACTGATATCGGTTATTGTAGTCACCGATTCCGAAAGATTTGTGGAAAGCACCGCCTTCAATGTTCTTGATTGTTGAAGAAATTGCATTGTAATCGCTTGAGCAGTGGTTTGTTACAACGTCAACAATAATATGTATTCCGTATTCTTTTGCTTCACTGCAAAGTGCTTTAAATTCTTCGAGCGTTCCAAGCTGATAGTTTCCGATTGTATAGAGTGTGGGCTGATAGTGGTAGTACCATTTGCCGTTGCCCATAAGCTCCATACCGCCGTTGTCACCGACCTTACATTCGTTAATCGGCGAGGTCTGAACAGACGTATAGCCTGCCTCGGCAATTTTAGAAAGGTTTTCCTTGATGGTGTTAAAGCTCCAGCACCAAGCGTGGAGTATTACACCGTCGCTGATTTTTTCCGTAAGTCCGTACGGATTTGATTGTGTTGCTGATGCGCTTGTCTGTACTGACTCGGTTTCGGCGGCTGAAGTTGAAAATGAAAGTGCCGAAACAGCCATCAAAGCCGATAACGCAACAGACAGCGTTCTTTTGAATAATTTTTTCACGTTAAAAACTCCTTTCCGTAATAGTATAAAAAATTAGTAAAATTTAGTCAATGGTATTTTTTTAAATAAAATAAAAATCACCCTGTGCTCCAGAGTGATTTTTTAATATTATTTAAACTATTAATTAACATCAGTTGCATCAACGTTAATCATTTTGTTGTTTTTGCGGCTTTTGGAATAATGACTGAACAACCCGATAATCGAAAGACCTGAAATACCCTCATAAATCATTATAATTCCCAAAAGGAAAATTAAGAAGTCACCGAAAAAGCTCGGGAAGAAAATTGTACATAAACCGAGGATTATTACTGAAACAGAAACAGCAGTGCATATCCACCAGTATCTCATTCCCAACGCTTTAAGCTGAAATGAATGTTTGATATCCATAAGGCTGTCGATAATGATTATAATTCCTATGGTGACAAAAATTATATCTACGATTATGCTCGGAGAAAACAGAGTAAATATTCCGAAAGCAGTAGCAAGTACACCGATAATAAGTTCGAAATACAATCCGTATTCCTTGTTTATGAAAAACGAAATTATGTTAAAAAGACCGTAAACCGTCAGCAC
>JBJEOX010000184.1:0-2426 GCA_051880935.1 Ruminococcus sp. | reverse complement strand
GTAGGGGACGGCTTCCCGGACGTCCCGTTTCATAAATTGCAACGCAATTTATGAAATAAGGCGAACACAGTTCGCAGCTACAAAAATTCTATGTAGGGAACGGTCTTGACCGTTCCGATTACCCATAGGTTAGCTGTAACTTTGCGGAACAGTCAAGAATGTTCCCTACACAAAAACTAAGTGTCACCGTTATATCAGACTTTTTTCAACAAACCATTTCAAACAACACTACAAACTAAAAGGTCGGGACACCGTTTTTTACAATGTTCCGACCTTTATTTTTTATTTTACCTGTCGAGGTACTCGGCTTACCAGCGTGTGTTTACCTCTGACTTGAAGTTTGCGTGTTTTTTCTTCTTTGCGCAGTATCTTGCGTATCTGTTTGACTTTCTGTCACGGAGCATAAATACTGCTGCGAGTGCGCCGAGGATAACGGCTACAAGCACAAACCAAAGCCAGATATTTGCCGTTCTCTTGACCTCTGCCGTTGCGGCTGAGGGGATAACCGATGATGAATTTGAAAGAGCCTTCTTTGTAACCTTGTTTGTCTTTTTAACAACATCGGTTGCTGTGTCTGTGTAGCTCTGATTCTGTTCGTTTACAATAATCAGCTCAGAGGGACTTGTTGTAAGCGGCATCTGAACGGGACCTGATTCTACGGCTGTTGTTGCCGACTGTTCATCAGTGTTTTCTGTGGGATTGGGGTTTACAACAGCGTCAGTGCTGAAAAGTAATTTGTATGTAACCTCGTCAATAATACCTGTTGCTTCAAGTCCGTTTGCAAGCTGGAAGTTCATTACTGTCTGAACGGTATAATCTCCGTAGTAGCCTGTGGGGTCAACGTCAAAGTATTTTAACTCTGCAAGCTTGCCCTGAATTGCCTTTACGTCGTCATTTTCGTCACCGCTTTTGAACTCAATTGCTGACTTTTCTTCCTCTTCGTCGTCCTTCTCCTCCTCTGCGGGAGCGGTTGTTTCTTCAACCTTAGGTGCATACGGTGCGTCGTCAGAGTAGAGAACCTCTCTGTCTGAGCCTGCTATACCGTCAACGGTAAGACCTGCTGCCTCCTGAAATGCTCTGTAAGCCTTTTCGGTTGCGTCGCCGAAGCTTCCGTCAACTGCGCCTGTGTAGTAGCCGAGCTCTGCAAGGCGGTTCTGAATCTTCTTTACCTCTTCGCCCGTCGAGCCGTTTCTCCACGACGTGGGTTTGCTCTGTGATGAAGAATTTGAAGATGAGCCTGAATTATTTGAAGAACTGTTTGATGAATTGCTTGATGAATTGCTTGATGTATCAGAGGGAGTCTTGCTTGAACGTCCCTTTGAGTCAAAGTAGTATGTAGTACCGTCAATCGTTCTTGAAGTATTGGTGATGTACTCGCCGTTTTCGTAATAGTAGTAGTCACCGCTGAACTTTTCCCAACCGTTTGTGGGGTAGCTAACAGCCGCAAGCTTGAACCAGTATGTCCAACCGCTGTATGAGCCGTAAACGCTTTCGTAGCACATATCGTATGCGTCGCCTCTTGCGTCAACCTCCATACCGTCGCCTACATAAACGCCGACGTGACCGGGACGCCAGAGTCCGAGACCGTGAACGTTGGGAATACCGTTGCTTACCGAGCCTCTTTCGGTTGCCGTGTTAAGCTGAGGGTCGCCGCAGCGTTCGCCGCCGCAGTATGAATAGATAAGACCCGAACAGTCAACAGCACCGGGAGTAGAGCCGCCGTAAACATAAGACCAGCCTTCATAGTATGCGTTGAGTGCCCATTCGGCAAGTCCTGTGCCGGTGCCGCTTGCACCTGCCGAAAAAGCGCCCCCGAATACGCACACGCTTGAAAGCGTAAGAATACTCAGAATAATTGCAGTAAGTTTTTTAATTCTCTGCATTTTAAAAACCTCCGGTTATTGATAATAAATACTATCTGGTAACATTTTACTCCGAGAAAATTACAATCTCGGTAACATTTATTAACAAATTTGTAATTATTATAACACCGTTGTTTTAAAAAATCAACCCTAAACAAGGATTTTTTTGCTTTTGAGGCAGTTTAATGCAGAATAGTCAAAGGATAGTTCGATTTTGGAAAGAAAAATAAACAAAACGGTTACATTTTAGGCCGTTATATAAGTCGATTTTGAATTATAGCTCGATATCTCGGGAGTCAGACATTTTTCTATATCTTACGCAAGATACCACTTTACGGCATCTATCGACGTAGGGACACGGCACGCCGTGTCCCTACGTCTGTAACACAAACGTTACCAATATATCAATTTATAATTCGGGCAACCGTTTTTACCTAAATATCCGATTTTTCCACTCGATTTGCCTGCGGTGGCACACCGCCGATTTGCGTGTCGAGGCACTCGGCTAAATTATAATTTACTTACTAAAGCAATAACCATACTAAAAATTAATGCCGCCTAAAT
>JBJEOX010000183.1:0-2435 GCA_051880935.1 Ruminococcus sp. | reverse complement strand
CTCCTTTTGCGTTTTCTGTTATTGTATCGCTTTCCGGGCGGTTTGTGTAGGTGTGCTATAGTTGACGGTTACAGATTTTTTAAAGGGATAATCAGAAAATAAAATAGTAGTAAGATAGACAAAAAGCTCTCGACTGTAATCGGGAGCTTTTGTTGTTTGGTTATTTTTCTACCGTTCTTCTCTGAAGTATGAAAGTCCGAGTGATTGCGGGCCTTGATTTTCCTTTTTGTTTCTTATGCTTACAAGAATAAGCACAACAATGGTTACAACATAAGGCAGCATTTTGAACAATTCCTGAGTTCTGAGCGGCAGTCCCGGAATGAACAGATAAATTATATAGAGTCCGCCGAAAAGAATTGAGCCCAGAATACCTGACTTGGGTTTCCACATTACAAAGATTACAAGGGCAATTGCAAGCCAGCCTCTGTCGCCGAAGCCGTCGTTTGACCATACTCCGTTGGCGTAATCCATTACATAGTAAAGGCCGCCTAAACCTGCAATAACACTTCCGATACAGGTAGCAAGATACTTTGTTTTTCCAACGCTGATACCTGCGGCGTCGGCAGTTGCAGGGTTTTCTCCTACAGCCCTGAGGTGAAGTCCGCCACGTGTTCTGTTTAGGAAGAACGAGCAGGCAAGGGCAATTATAATTGCAGTATAAGCCAAAAATCCGTAGGACAGAAATATCTTGCCAAACCAGCCTGTTGAGTCCGCAAAAGGCAAGGTTGTCCTGAAAAAGTTACTTGTAGTTGTCAGGGAGATTGATGGAATATCGGTGTCAACGAGCTTAATAAGCGAACCGCCGAAGAAGTTGCCGAAACCGACGCCAAAGGTTGTGATTGCAAGACCGGTTACGTTCTGATTTGCTCTCAGTGTAACGGTCAGGAAGCAATAGATTAATCCCACAATAAGCGAGCCTAAAATACTGCAAAGCAGAGGTATTGAAATAGCCAGAAAGGCGTTTGCGTCTTCGGGAGAAGCAAGAGAGCTTTCGTAAAAGAACGCTCCTATAACGCCGCTGATGCCGCCTACATACATAATACCCGGAATACCGAGGTTAAGATTACCGGACTTTTCCGTAAGAATTTCGCCGGTAGCTCCGAATAACAGAGGAATACCCTGCATTACGGCACGTTGAATAAGTGTTGCCAGCATTTTACTTTACCTCCTTGTGTGAGCTGCGGAAATGCAGCTTGTAGTTAATAAAGAACTCGCAGCCGATAATAAAGAAAATAATAATGCCGGTGATTATATCGGAGAAAGATTCATTTAATCCGAACACTGTTGAGATTTCTCCTGCACCCGATTGCAGAAAAGTAATCAGAAAGGCAGTCAGAATCATAAATATCGGATTGAATTTTGCAAGCCACGATACCATAATAGCAGTAAAGCCTCTGCCTCCTGCCGTTGTGGTCGAGATTGTATGGTTTGTGCCTCCGACAAGAAGTAAGCCTGCAATACCGCAGATTGCACCTGACAAAATCATTGTTCTCATAATTACTTTCTTTACATTCAGTCCGATGTATCTTGCCGTGTTTTCACTTTCACCCACAACGGTGAGCTCATAGCCGTGCTTGCTGTATTTAAGGTAAATATACATAAATACGGTCAGAGCAAGAACTACGATTATATTCAGCAGATAATCAAAGTTGCCGATAGTCGGCAGCCAGCCTGCGTGAGTAGCCTGATTAATAATGCCGATATTGCTTGAGCCCTTTGGATTTTCCCAGAGCTTTTCAAAGTATGAAACAAGCTGAATTGCAACATAGTTCATCATAAGCGTAAACAATGTTTCATTAGTATTGAATTTCGCCTTGAAAAATGCCGGAATAAGCGCCCAGATTGCGGCAGCAGATACGCTTGCGACAATCATTACAATAATCAGAAGAGCATTTGGTATTTTATCGCCGAGAGTAATCATACAAGCGGCGGTTGCAAGTCCGCCTATAAGCACCTGTCCCTCTGCGCCGATATTCCAGAATCTCATCATAAAAGCGGGAGTAACAGCCAGTGCAACACAAAGCAGCATAGCCAGACTCTGTAACAGGCTCCAGATACGTCTGCTTGTTCCAAAGGCACCTTTAAACATTGTTAAATAAACCTGAATCGGATTTTCGCCTGTGAAAAGCATTGTAATAACGCCTGCAACAATTAGTGCGGCAAGAATTGCTATTATGCGTATAGCCCAGGATTTATAAAAAGGAAGGGCATCTCTCTTGACTATATGAAAGAGAGGCTCGTGATTTTTAGTTTTATTCATTACTGTCCTCCCTTTCTACGCTTTTTGTCATAAGCAGACCGATTTCTTCCTTTGTTGCCGTTCTGCCGTCTAAAATACCGGTAATTCTGCCTGAGTTAATAACCATAATTCTGTCGCAAAGCTCAATGAGTACATCTATATCCTCACCTACAAAGATAATAGCCGCACCGTTTTT
>JBJEOX010000182.1:0-2451 GCA_051880935.1 Ruminococcus sp. | reverse complement strand
AAGCGTAAAATTAAGCGATAGTTCTCTGATTCTCGGAAACGGTGAATCAATTACCATTTTCGAAAGAACTGACAGCGGTTCGTGGGCTCAAAATATGACTTGGAGCAGTTCTGATGATTCAGTCGCAACAGTTTCAAAATTATCGGGAAGCAAAGCAAAAATAACCGCAAAAAGCTTTGGTTCGGCAGAAATAAAAATCAAAACTTATAACGGAAAAACTGCCGTTTGTAAGGTTACGGTAAAATCGGCGCCGTCCTCAGTTTCTGTTTCACAATCCTCACTGACACTTGGCGTCGGTGAAAATTATTATATTTCTGAAAAAACAAACGTCGGGTCATACGCAAATGCTTATAACTTGAAATGGACTTCTTCAAATTCAAATGTAGCTGTAGTTGAGAAGCAGGATAAAAACAAAGCAAAAATCATTGCAAAATCAACAGGAACTGCAAAAATAACCGTAAAACTCTACAACGGAAAAACTGCAACTTGTCAATTGACCGTTAAATCTGCTCCGAAAGCAGTAAAAATTAACCCCGGAAAAGTAGAAGTATCATTAGGTAAAAGTGCAAAAATATATGAAGTAACAAATATAAATTCATATGCTAAGAATTTCACTTGGCAAAGCAGTGATACCGGTATTGCAACTGTAACAAAAACAACAAATAATTATGCTATGGTTACGGGCAAAAGTCCCGGAAAGGCTGCAATCACAGTAACTTTATACAACGGAATAAGTGCAAGCTGTGAGGTGACGGTTACAAAAGCAAAAATTTATTTAAGTCCTTCAGACCAAAATTCAAATACGTATGTGACAGGAAATACTAATGAAATGGAACAATGCTATAAAATTGCAAGTGCGGCAAAGGCTGCTTTGGAACGCAATGGATTCAGCGTGAAAATGCCTTCGAAAAAAGGTCAGACAATGAAGGATAATGTTAAGGAGAGCAATAGTTGGGGAGCTGATATTCATATACCCATTCATACAAACGGAGCATACGGAAACACACTGGGTACTATGATTATGGTTTGCCGTAACAAAGGAGAAGCCGGTAAAATTGCCAATGCTATTTTGGAATCTGTAGGTCCGATAACACCGGGAAAAGATTTTGCAATATCAGAAAGACCCGATTTATACGAATTGAATTCTACAAACAGCATTGCAGTGTATGTCGAGGTCGAATTTCACGATAATGTTACGGGAGCAAAGTGGATAATAAATAATTCTCAAAAAGCCGGCGAAGCAATAGCAAAAGGCGTTTGTGATTATTATAAAATAGAATTTATCGAAACTGAAGAACACTTAAGCTAATACTTAAAATTTCAAATTTTTTATCTCTGAATTGTGAATATATTGTAAAATTTTTGCACAGGCTGTCATCATTCGTGAATGACGGCCTGTTCTTTGTAATCTGTCTGAAATGACGGTTCAAGCCTTCAATAATATTCGTTGTATATATTATCTTCCGAACCTCTGGCGGGTATACGAAGAAGGCGGAGAGAATATCCCAATTTTTAACACTGGTTGGAAAAGTTCCCTGATTATTCTTGGTATAGTATAAAAACGATTTATCATCTCTCCTGTAATAACGTAAATATGCATTAAATCAAACCGTTTTTGCACTATTATGATAAAGCTCTTTATAAAATATTTATCGTATTTACGCCTTTTTTATCTGATTTACACCATCAGATTATTAATATTTCATTTAATACTAATTCCTAATGGAAAGTAGACTTATATTTGCGAGGATAATTTTCGCAAGACAAGGCGGAGGACGCCGCAAGGCTGACGCCTTGCAAGGACGACAACGCAGTATTGCGGAAATTAGACCGCAAAGATTGTCTGCTTTTTATTAGGTATTAGTATAATAACAATATTCAACAAAATTAATAAAAAAATATTGCAATAACAATGTGATTGTTATATAATATCATTGTAATATTTTCATTATATTTGTGCAATTTTTAAACACCATTCCGAAAGGATATGATAAAATGAGTGACAGAATTACTGTAAGCGGTGAAATAAGCGGTTCAATAAATTTTGCAATGCAGCAAAATTACGTACCTTTAATCAGAAATCTGTTAGTCAACAACAATTCTGATGAAATTCAAAACAACTTAAAGCTGAAAATAACGTTTGAGCCCGATTTTGCCAAGGAATTTGTCTATGATATCGGCAGTATTGAACCAAGCTGTTCTGTTGAGGTTTCCCCTGTTAACATCATACTCTCAACCGAGTTTCTTTTTTCTTTAACAGAAAAAATGGTAGGCACAATTTTAATTCAGCTTTTGCAGAATGAAGAAACAATTTTCAGTTACAGCGATACCGTTGAACTGCTTTCCTACGACCAGTGGAGCGGACTGCTGATTATGCCTGAAATCATCACGGCTTTTGTCACTCCGAATCATCCGCTGATTTCCGAGGTGCTGAGCAGAGCCTCTGCATTT
>JBJEOX010000181.1:0-2460 GCA_051880935.1 Ruminococcus sp. | reverse complement strand
AAAAAGACGAGGGCTTAAGCAGTTTCATAATCATACTGTCGCCCTCAATGCCCGAAAGACTTAAAATCCACGAGGTGATTGTAGTGCCGACGTTTGCACCCATTATGATGCCGATAGCCTGTCTCAGCTTCATTATGCCCGAGTTTACAAAGCCGACAACCATAACCGTTGTTGCCGACGACGACTGAATAACAGCAGTTACCGCCGCACCGAGCAAAAAGCCCTTTAATGTGCTGTTTGTCATTTTTTCAAGAGTTTTTTCGAGCTTGCCGCCCGAGAATTTTTCAAGACCGTCGCCCATTGTGTTCATTCCGTAGAGAAACAGGGCGAGTCCGCAGAGCAGACTTAATACTGCGAATATATCCATAAATCCATACTCTCCTTTATAACACAAATCATATAAAAGCAACGTAATGCATTTGTAAACGAATTGTAAAAAGTATGTAAAGTTTAAAAAAATCGTCAATTATCCGTAATTTTTTTGTAAAGCGAAAGTATTTTTATACGTTCCTTATTAACAAAACGACATTTATGACATTTCAGCCTGATTTACATACAAAAAATTGATAAAATATATTGTGATTTGCCTTTAATGTATGATATAATGTATTATAATCCAAAATACAATTTTAATATTATTCAGGTAAAAAGGGTAAATCATATGAAAATCGACAACAAAAAAGCAGGCATTATTCTTTCTGTTATCATTATTCTTAGCCTTGCAATCAGCACATTCTATATGGCGACAAAGCAGGGCTTTCACGAGGACGAGCTGTTGACCTATAATCTTGCAAACTCCTCAAAGCAGTTAAGCGTTGACGGCGGCTGGAACAGTTATGATGATTTCAACGAATATCTTGCCGTCAGTGAAAACGACCGCTTTAACTATGCGCAGGTTTACGAAAATCAGATTATCGACGCCTCTCACCCGCCGTTTTATTATGCGCTGGTACACACAGTATGCTCGCTGTTTCCGAATGTTTTCAGCAAGTGGCTTGCGTACTCAATCAACGTGCTTGCAATGGTCGGAACACTGATTCTGCTGTTTAAAATCGGCAAAAAGGTTACGGGCAACAATCTATATGCGCTCATAGCATCGGGAGCTTATGCGCTGAGCATTGCGTGCATAACGACTACAATTTATCTGAGAATGTATGCAACGCTTACGTTTTTTGTGCTTGCGTTTCTGTATATGAGCCTTGTGATGTACGAAAAGAAAAACACCGTAAGGCTACCCGACTGCCTTATGCTCACGCTGATTGTAATTCTCGGCATACTCACGCAGTACTATTTCATTCTGTTTGCAGGCTTAATCGGACTTGTTTTCCTTGTTTTCAAAATAAAAGAGAGAAACATAAAGGACCTTGTAAAGTACATAATTGCCGCAGTTATCGGCGCAGTCATTGCGCTCTGCATTTATCCGTACATTATTTCAAATGTGCTCGGCGGCAACAGGGGCTTTGGCTCGCTCGACCTTTCAAACCTTGAGTTAGTAACAATTTTTACATACCTTGTTTACAAGCTCTGCACCTACGTTCAGATTCTTGCAAAGGATTTGTTCTTAAATCAAATCCGGCTGTTTGCAGTCTGCGCAGGCTTTGCAGTCGGAGCAGGAATTTACTTCCGCTTTGTTAAAAAGCACAAATTAAACCGCAAGGCTATGTTTATTATTATACCTGCTTTGGTGTATTTTATCGGCATTGCGCTTGTATCGCCGTTCAACAGCGACAGGTACGTTATGGCTTCGCTTCCGCTGATTTCAATGCTGTTTACATTTGCATTCATAAAGATTTTTGAGCTGATTAAAAACGACAAGGTGCGCCTTGTGCTTCCTGCAAGCGTTGTGTTGGCAAGCGCAATTGCATTCTGCACGGTAACTCCGTACTACATTTACGGCAGGACAAACCTTTACGAAACAAAGACCGACAACTGCGTATTTGTCGGAACGGCTATGCTTGAGTGGAACAAGTGCATTGACAAGTTTATGAACTACGACAGCACGATGATTGTGCAGACCTCGCAGATGTCAGAAACTCTCGGCGACGAGCTTGAAAGCTTTGCAACCGACAGAGGAGTTGTCACAAAGGGCAAAATTTCCGAGCTTGCAAAGGCATATATGTTCAACGGCGATACGGGTAAGACAACAAAGGACAGTATGTCGGCGCTGAAAACCGACAAAAAGCTGTCAGAGCTTTCAGAGGTTACGGTTTACATTTCACGACTTGCCGACAACGACAGCACAATTAAGTACATTACTGAAAACACAGAATTCAGAAATTACGAGCTTATTCAGGCTGACTACAGCTTTGACGATTTCTACAACTGGTACGATTATTTTGTTGAAACCGAGTCATACTGCAACGTCTACCGTTTTTATAAGTAATTGATTCAGGATAAGGAATTAGGTGATAATTTTGGAAAAACAGGACAGACAAAATTCAATAGGAATTGCACTTTCGG
>JBJEOX010000180.1:0-2462 GCA_051880935.1 Ruminococcus sp. | reverse complement strand
TCGCAGAACTTGTTGAAGCCCATATTTGTCATAACAGTGCCGACAACAGAGTTTTTCCTGAGCACTCCTCTGTCTTTCATATCCTTTGCGCAGATTGCAATGAGGTAGTCGCCGTCAACGAGGTTGCCGTTTTCGTCAACTGCAAGGCATCTGTCGGCGTCACCGTCAAAGGCAAGACCGCAGCAGAGCTTGTGCTCACGGACGTAGTTCTGAAGTCTTTTTATGTGAGTTGAGCCGCAATCCTTGTTGATGTTAATTCCGTCGGGCTTGTCAAAAAGCATATGCACCTTTGCGCCGAGCTTTGTAAAGAGCTTTTCGGCTGTGCGTGATGAAGAGCCGTTGGAGCAGTCAAGGGCGATTTCCATACCCTCAAGGTCACAGCCGATTGACTTTGCAACGTGGTCAACATAATCTTCAACAGCTTCTTCCATTCTCGTAACCTTGCCGATGTTCTCATCCTTTGCAAGAGCGTAAGGAACAACGTTATCAAGCACGATTTCTTCAATTCTGTTTTCAAGGTCGTCGGGCAGTTTACAGCCGTCGGAGCTGAAAATCTTGATTCCGTTGAATTCAAAGGGGTTGTGCGAGGCTGAAATCATAATGCCTGCATCAGCATTGTATTTGCCGACAAGGTATGCAACCGCAGGCGTGGGCACTACGCCTAAAAGCTCAACATTTGCGCCTACCGAGCAAAGTCCTGCAATAAGCGCACCTTCGAGCATATCGCCCGAAAGACGTGTGTCCTTTCCGATTAAAATTGTGGGGTGCTCAACCTCGTCGCTGATAAGCACCATTGCGGCGGCTCTGCCGATATTCATTGCAAGTTCAGCAGTAAGCTCAGAATTTGCAACGCCTCTTGCACCGTCTGTTCCGAATAGTCTTCCCATAATTGTTTTCCTCCGTAATTTCAAATTATTTATTTCAATGGTTTTTATTAAGTTTTGTTTTATATTAACACAAAATATAATAATGTAGGGAACGACCCCTGTGTCGTTCCTATTTAAAATCAGATGTATTTCCGTTAGGAACGACACAGGGGTCGTTCCCTACAGCTTAATAAGAAAACACTGATAATAAACCTGACTATTGTAAGATAATAACTAATTCTTATCAAATAAGCTCGGCTGGGTGGGCATTGCATTTACAGTGCCCTTCGGGAAATCGTAGCCGAGGTGTCTGCACGCTTCGGCGGTTATGCATCTGCCTCTCGGGGTTCTGCTTAAAAATCCGATTTGCAGAAGATACGGCTCGTAAACGTCCTCTATCGTGACTGCCTCCTCGCCAATTGCCGCTGCGAGCGTTTCAAGCCCTACGGGACCGCCGTTGTAAAACCTTATTATTGCCTCCAGCATTCTTCTGTCGTTCTGGTCAAGTCCGAGTTCGTCAATTTCAAGCCTGTCAAGTGCTGTTCTTGCCGACTCAACGTTGATTACTCCGTCGGACATTACCTGTGCAAAGTCACGCACACGTTTTAAAAGCCTGTTTGCAATTCTCGGTGTTCCTCTTGAACGTGAGGCTATTTCAAGCGCACCGTCGTGCTCTATTTTTATCCCCAGAATTCCTGCGCTTCTCGTGACAATCAGGGCAAGCTCCTCGGGAGTGTAAAGCTCCAGCCTTAATACCACGCCGAAGCGGTCACGCAGAGGTGCGGTAAGCTGACCTGCTCTTGTTGTTGCGCCCACAAGCGTAAACTTCGGAAGCGGCAGATGATATGACGCCGCCATTTGTCCCTTGCCTGTTATGATGTCGATTGCAAAGTCCTCCATTGACGGATAGAGAATTTCCTCAACCGCACGGCTTAAGCGGTGGATTTCGTCGATAAAAAGCACGTCGCCCTCATTGAGATTTGTAAGCAAAGCCGCCAAATCGCCGGGCTTTTCTATTGCAGGGCCTGACGTTATTCTCACCGACACGCCAAGCTCGTTTGCAATTATTCCTGCAAGCGTTGTTTTACCGAGTCCGGGTGGTCCGTAGAGCAGAACGTGGTCAAGCGTTTCTCCCCTGATTTTTGCCGCCTCAATGAAAACTCTCAGGTTATCCTTTGCCTTGTCCTGTCCTATGTATTCATCAAGAGTTTTCGGTCTTAACGGATTCTCTCCGTCAACTGAATCTTCGGGGATTTCGGAAGTATCAAGTATTCTGTTTTCAAAGTCAAATTCTTCTGAAAATTCCATTTTACTCATCTTAATTTCTTCCCATCTGCTTTAATGTTAATGCAATAAGCTGTTCAACAGGCAGTGAGCTGTCAAGCGTTGCAAGTACGGGTGAAACGTCCGAGGGTGAATATCCGAGCACTCCCAAGGCTTCGATTGCTTTCGGAATATTGCCCGTAACGGCATTCGCCGCACCCGAAGCTACGGCTGAGATTGTGTTGTCGGACGTTGCCGCTTTTGCAAGCTTATCCTTTAATTCAAGCACAATTCGCTGTGCAATTTTCCTGCCGATTCCCTGCGCCCTTGTTA
>JBJEOX010000179.1:0-2464 GCA_051880935.1 Ruminococcus sp. | reverse complement strand
TATGTTCGGCGGTCAGAATAACGCCAATGCCGCTAATAACGGCTCAAAGCCGAACAAAAAGGACAAAAAAGAGAAAAAGAGAAAGCATATCAGCCTCTATTGCGAGGATTTGACACGCAAGGCAAGAGAGGGCAAAATTGACAGAATAATCGGACGTGATACTGAAATCGAACGTGTAATTCAGATTCTGTCACGCCGCACAAAGAACAATCCCTGCCTTATCGGTGAGCCGGGCGTAGGTAAAACAGCAATTGCAGAGGGACTTGCTCTCAGAATTGCCTCGGGCAACGTTCCGCAAAGACTTAAAAATAAAGAGATTCAACTTCTCGACCTTACTTCTCTTGTAGCAGGTACTCAGTTCAGAGGTCAGTTTGAAAGCCGTATCAAGGGACTTGTTTCGGAAATCAAGGAAAGCGGAAACGTTATCCTCTTTATTGACGAGGTACACAGCCTTGTCGGAACGGGTGACAATGAGGGCACAATGAACGCCGCAAATATCTTAAAGCCTGCTCTTTCAAGGGGCGAGGTTCAGGTAATCGGCGCAACAACCTTTAATGAATACAGAAAATACATTGAAAAAGACTCTGCTCTTGAAAGAAGATTCCAGCCCGTTAAGGTTGGCGAACCTACAATTGCGCAGACAATTGACGTAATCGCAGGCGTTAAGAGCTACTATGAACAGCACCACAGAGTTGTCGTCGATGATGACGTAGTGCGAAAGACGGTTGTTCTTTCCGAGCGTTATATTACGGACAGATTTTTGCCCGATAAAGCAATCGACCTTTTGGACGAAAGCTGTGCCTGTGCAGCACTTCGCAACAAAACAATGGAGCGCTACGATAAGCTTAATGACGAGAAGTCAAAGCTTTCGCTTAAGAAAGAGGAAATCTCAACAGCAGAAGAAGTTGACTACGAGGCGCTTGCAGAGGTGAATACAAGCCTTGCCAAAATCAACTCCGAGCTTTCGCAGATTGACCCCGAAAGCCTTACAGCAAAGGTGACAGAAGAGGATATCGCAAAGGTTATTGAGCTATGGACGGGTATTCCTGCCTCAAGAATCAGGGAAAATGAGCTTTCAAAGCTTGCCGATCTTGAAGATGAGCTCAAAAAGAAAATTATCGGGCAGGACGAAGCTGTTGAGGTGCTTGCCTCGGCAATCAAGCGCAGCCGTTGCCAGATTTCACCAAGGCGCAGACCAGCATCATTTATATTCGTAGGACCTACGGGCGTCGGTAAAACCGAGCTCGTAAAGGTGCTTAGTCAGCAGCTTTTTGACACTCCCGAAACGCTGATAAGACTTGATATGTCCGAATTTATGGAGAAACATTCGGTGTCAAAGATTATCGGTTCACCGCCCGGATATGTTGGCTATGACGAAGCAGGACAGGTAACAGAGAAGGTTCGCCGCCGTCCGTATTCGGTACTTCTGTTTGATGAAATTGAAAAGGCTCACCCCGATGTGCTCAATATTCTGCTCCAGATTCTCGACGAGGGCAAGGTGACAGACGCACACGGCAGAGCAGTTAATTTTGAAAATACAGTTATCGTAATGACCTCAAACGCCGGATCAACAAGCAACGACAGCGCACTCGGATTCGGTAAAACGCAGGAAGACGCTTCAAAGGAAAAGGTAATGAAAGCCCTTTCCGAGTTTCTGCGCCCTGAGTTTATCGCACGTGTTGATGAGGTAATCGTGTTCAATACACTCACAAAGGACAACTTTGTAAAGATTGCAAATCTTATGCTTTCCGAATACGTACCAACGCTTGAAGAAAAGCACATCAAGTTTACGTTTGATGATAAGGCTTGCGAGTATCTTGCTGAAAAATCCTGTTCAGGCAAGAGCGGCGCCAGAGATTTGAGAAATACAATCAGACGTGAGGTAGAGGAAAAGATTGCTTCTACTATGATTGAATCAGGCAATAACAGTATTACGGCGATGAATGTAACCTCAGACGGAGAAAAAATTATACTTAAATCAATTTAACCCCTTGACAATGCAACGGAATAGTGATATAATTATACCGTTGCAGATAAGCGGATGTAGTTTAGTGGTAGAACTTCAGCCTTCCAAGCTGATCGTGTGGGTTCGATTCCCATCATCCGCTCCAAAAAATAAAAGCACCCAAGCGGGTGCTTTTATTTTTTGGCTAAGCGGAATGAGAATCGAAGCCGAGCGTTGATGGATCCTTTCCCAAAAACGTGAACACAACAAACGAGAAGAACGAATATTCCAGATGAACTCACATCATCCGCTCCCAAAAAAAGACGTCCAACAGGGCGTCTTTTTTTATCAAGCTGATAAATTATAATTATTTTGCTGTTGACTTAAAATTAATATCTGCCTTTTTTGCCTGACTGCATAAATCCTTTGTTTTTAAAGTAAACTGTTTGCCGTCTTTTATGAAGTGCGTTCCGCATTGTCTGAACTCAAAAGAAACATTTTTTCGGATACACTGTTCTC